>JAFSRK010000171.1 GCA_017446165.1 Ruminococcus sp. | reverse complement strand
GTCGGCGCTTACAAATACTTCCTCGATATCGAGAAGAAAGAGAGACTGTAATAATGTATACTATCAAGGACTTATATGACCTTGACCACACCCTTGCGAAGGATTATCTCGAGCAGTTCACCTATCCGTGGGAGGCTCTCAAGGGAATCAAGGATATGATCATCGCGCTCGGCGAGACACTCGGCGACGACTATGTTGAGAGAGCGCCTCAGGTTTGGGTGCATAAGACCGCAAAGGTCTTTGACTCCGCTTATCTCGGCGCGCCCTGCATCATCGGTCCGAACACCGAGGTGCGCCAGTGCGCGTTCATCCGCGGTTCGGCGCTGGTCGGCGCTGACTGTGTTGTCGGCAACTCTGCGGAGTTGAAGAACGTCATCCTCTTTGATCACGTTCAGACCCCGCACTATAACTATGTCGGCGACTCGATCCTCGGCTACTTCTCCCACATGGGAGCAGGCTCGATCACCTCGAACGTCAAGAGCGACAAACAGCTCGTCGTCGTTCACAACGGCACCGAGAAGATCGAAACCGGACTCAAGAAGTTCGGCGCGATGCTGGGCGACTATGTTGAGGTCGGCTGTAACGCCGTCTGCAACCCCGGCACCGTTATCGGCAGACATTCCAACGTTTATCCGACATCCTGCGTACGCGGCGTTGTTCCGGAGAACTGCATTTATAAAAACAGCGGCGAAGTCGTAGAAAAGAGGGCTGACTGATGGGCAAATATTTCGGTACTGACGGATTCAGAGGCGAGGCAAACAAGGATCTGACCTTTGATCACGCGATCAAGATCGGTCGTTTCCTCGGTTGGTATTACGGCAAGAATCAAGGCAAAAAGGCAAAGGTCCTCATCGGTAAGGACACCCGCCGCAGCTCCTATATGTTCGAGTATGCGCTCTGCACCGGCTTGATGGCAAGCGGCGCTGACGCCTACATCATGCATGTCACCACGACTCCTTCCGTCGCGTACATCACCCGCATTGATGATTTTGACTGCGGTATCATGATCTCCGCGTCCCACAACCCGTTCTATGACAACGGTATCAAGGTTCTCAACGGCAACGGCGAGAAGATGGAGGAGGAGACTCTCCTCAAGGTCGAGGATTACATCGACGGCAAGCTCGAGATCCCCTGCGCCGAGCGCGAGGAGATCGGCAGAACCGTTGACTATGTCTCCGGCCGCAACCGTTACATCGGCTACCTGATCTCCATGAGCAAGTACAGCTTCAAGGGCGTGAAGGTTGGTCTTGACTGTGCGAACGGCGCTTCGTGGAATATCGCGAAGGGCGTGTTCGACGCGCTGGGCGCAAAGACCTATGTCATCAACGCTGAGCCTGACGGCTATAACATCAACACCGACTGCGGCTCGACGCACATCGAGCATCTGCAGAAATTTGTTGTCGAGAAGGACCTCGATATCGGCTTCGCCTATGACGGCGACGCTGATCGCTGCCTGTGCGTAGACGAGAAGGGCAACGTCGTCACCGGCGACCACATTCTCTATGTCTACGGACTGTATATGAAGGAGAGAGGCAAGCTCCTCAACAACAAGGTCGTCACCACGATCATGTCCAACTTCGGTCTGTACAAGGCGCTCGACAAGGTCGGCATCGAGTACGACAAGACCGCTGTCGGCGACAAGTATGTCTATGAGAACATGGTCCAGACCGGCAACCGCATCGGCGGCGAGCAGAGCGGTCACATCATCTTCAGCAAGTATGCCACCACCGGCGACGGTATCCTGACATCCCTCAAGATGATGGAGGTCTTCCTCGCGAAGAAGAAGCCCATGAGCGAGCTGGCGGCTCCCTGCAAGTTCTATCCGCAGGTACTCAAGAACGTTCGCGTCAAGTCGAAGCCCGACGCTCAGAACGATCCCGACGTCCAGGCGGCTGTCGCCGAGGTCGCCGAGAAGCTCGGCGAGGACGGCAGAATCCTTGTCCGCGAGAGCGGCACGGAGCCGGTCATCCGCGTCATGGTCGAGGCAGGCTCTGACGAGATCTGCGAGAAGTATGTCGACTATGTCATCGACGTCATCACCAAGAAAGGCCATCTGGCTTAAATCATCCCAATAACTTCGGACGGAGTGCAGCAGCGCTCCGTCCTTTTTCTTTGTGTTGCACAATCATATGCCGCTCCGTATAATGAAGTCGAAACCGAATCCCCGCTTGCGGCTACTGTATAGGTGAAGGGGCGCCTTTTTATGAATGATAAGGGAATCATCCGGCTGTTTTTTGACAGGGATGAAAAGGCAATTGAATATACCGAGCAGAAGTACCGCGGCTACTGCTATGCCATCGCGGACAAGATTCTGCGCAATGCAGAGGACGACGAGGAATGCCTGAACGACGTTTGGCTGGCGGCGTGGGAGTCGATCCCGCCGAATAATCCTCCTGTGTTATCTACTTATCTAGGCAGGATCACCCGCAACATCAGCGTGAGGATGCTGCGCAGACTCAACCGCAAAAAGCGAGGCAGGGAGCTGACGGTCTATCTGGAGGAGCTGGGTGACGCTCTGCCTGCTGACTGCAACGTGGAGAATGCGCTTGAAAGCGTCGTCATCAGCGACCAGCTCACCTCCTTTATCAAGCGTCAGTCAAAGCTCAACCGCAATCTGCTGATCTGTCGCTACTACTATCTCGACAGCATCGCAGATATCGCAGAACGTTTTGGATTGACAGAGAATCAGGTGAAGCTCAGGCTGTTCCGGCTCAGGAAAAAGCTGAGGGAAGCCTTGGAGAAGGAGGGGATCGCATGAAAGCGCAGGATCTGATGAACGCGTTTGAGTCGCTTGACAGCGAGCTGCTGTATGCCGCTCATGCCGAACAGCATAAAAAGCGCAGCTTCGGCAAGCTGCCGATCGCGGCGGCGATACTGCTGATGCTGATCTCGGGTGCAGTCCTCTACGGTGTGTTCGTTGCTCCCGTTTCGACGATTTGGCTCGAAAGCCGCGA
The DNA here is from genome assembly GCA_017446165.1 of Ruminococcus sp. GTDB lineage: Bacteria > Bacillota > Clostridia > Oscillospirales > Acutalibacteraceae > Ruminococcoides. The sequence goes on along the minus strand of JAFSRK010000171.1, from coordinate 7,087 downwards.
GAGCGTGACGATCACCCTCAACAGCAGGGGAAAGGTCCTCTCGGCGAGCGGCTATACCGGGCTTGACGGCAAGTCTGCGGAATACGCCGTCGGTTATATCGTTCGTGATATGATTGACAGCGGTGCGCTCGATGAGGATGAAAACAGCCTGATGATCGGTACACGCAAGATATCGGAGGATGTGGCTGATGCTGTATTTGACAGCGTGCAGGATGTGTTTGCACAAAGCCGTTTTCACGGCGCAACGATCAGCATGCCTTGCTCCGGTAACGGCGTCAGGTATGATATCGTCGAACTGCTTGCGGACATGATCGAGGGACTCTCTGCCGAGAGCCTGAGAGGTCAAAGCGTGAATGATCTGAATCTTCTGCTGCACGAGTACGGCGTGGGTGACGGCGTGACATTCAGCGGAGAACCGTCCGAGGGAATGTATATCGGCAAAGCCGCCGCAAAGGAGCGAGCGTTGCAGAACGCGAAGCTCGACGGAGAGATCACCGTGAGCTACAGCGTATATCACGGACGACTGGTCTATCTCGTCAGGATCGTCAAGGACGATCGGGCGAAGGCATACTTTATCAACGCTTCAAACGGTACGATCGAAACCGCCTTCGCCACTGTGACGGAGAAGCTCGAGAAAATGATCGAAGCAGAGGTGAAGAAAAGCAGTCCTCCGGTGACATACGATGACCAAAGTGTGCCGCTGGTCGTTACCAATGATCCGCAGATATTTGAAACGGCGAATAACGCTCAGCCGACGACCGCGACGGAGTTACCGCGCGTGTTGCCTGCGGCTCAGACGACGACCGCTCCGCCGGAGAACAATACGCCGCAACCGACGACCGCTCCGATCCCGCTGATGACTGAGAAGCCGAAAGAATCTCCCTCGACGCAGTCTCAAACACTTTCACAGCCGGAAGATATCTACTTGCGATCCTTTGGTGTGAGCATCCCATGTGATGCGCAGATAAACCTTTTTGATATGACGCTGGATGAAGTTGACGATGACAGCTGTGGTAAAGGGATTTCATTCACGCCGTTGGAAAGCTGCACCGATCGTTTGAACTGGCTTTCTGTTTCCCCTCCCATTCCAAAGTCACAAGTGAACAAGATGGGAAAGCAGGACAGATATGTCGCGATCTATGGCTCCTACGCGGATTTTATCCGTGATTCGTTTGCTGATCTCGGTGACGAAAGCACACTCGGAGATCATCTGAAGCGTTTGATCGCCGATAATAATATCGATGAGGACTTTTTCCGTGAGAACGCTCTCTTGGCGGTGACCTACCATGACAGCTTCATTTATTATAATGAGATCGACTCTGTTTGCGCGATTTATGTGAAAGGTGATACCGCATATGTGGATCTACTGAGAAAGACTACGGCGAACGGGGAGACCGATTATGTGAAGGTTATCTTTTATGCCGTCGTCAAAAAAGAGGATTTCAAAAACATCACAAAGTTTCAACTGCTTTTGACCAAACAACGATAGAATGAAGGAGGATATGTATGGATAAGATTAAATCTATTGACAGAATGATCGCGTTATTGCTGTCTTTGATCCTTTGTGTATCATGCAGTGTGATCGCTGTCAACGCAAGCGAGGCATCCGATGTGATCGACCCCGAACTGCTTGAAAGAATCGCAGACGATCCAAACGCTTCTGTACAGATTTTTGTCGAGCGTAAAGCGATCCCTCTGACGGTTGAAGATATGCCGAGCTATAACAGCGCAGTCAGAGAGAGTCTGTATGTGGCACGCAAGGAACTCGCCGCTGTCAACAAAGAGAAGAATCAGGAGTTTATCGAAGAATTAGGCAAATACGCATCCTTTGTTGTTGACGGTATCACTAATTCGACGATAGTCGTTCTCACGATAAAAGCGAGAGATATCTATCATTTAGCGGAGAGCGAGAGTGTTTTTACGATCGAATCAATGCCGGAAGGCAAATGGATCAACGAATCGACAGATACCGTCGTTGCAAAAATCTCGGAGGAATTGCAGAAAGAGATAGATGAAACGGATGATCCCGATGCTTTGATCGAGGTAATAGCATTCGGCAATTTCGGTTTATCATTGGATAAAAAGACGAAACTCGAGCTTCTTGACACCCCCGGTGAACATGGCTTTACGACAAAGCTGCAAGAAACAGTAGTGCAGTATTATCGTGAGAACAACACTATGCTGTTTGAAGAAATACAAACAGTATCTCCCAAAGCGGTACAAATCAAAAAGGCGGGAAGCTATTGCTTTATTGGCAACGAAACAAAAATGTATTACAGCTGCGACGCCAACAACGGTGTATACATGACCATACCTAAGGCTGATGTGGAGAGAATCGCAGAGTTAAACAGTGTAAGAAGTGTAACTCTGTATAAGCACTTACCTGATCTTTATCCTGCAGATGCGGAAATACTTCAGATCGGAGGATTATTCGTAAAAGTCGCTGAAGAACCGGATGAATACGGTTTGTATGACGTTCTGCAGTTCAAAAGGATTTTAGTTCACGGAGAATGGTTGTATGCTTGCCGTGGAGATGTTGATTGCGACGGCGTCGTGAGCATCCTTGACGCGACCGGGATCCAGCGTGAGCTGGCAGAGCTCAGCGCGGAACATTTCAACATGGATGTTGCCGATTATGATGACGACGGTGATGTGACGGTTCTCGACGCGACGGCGATCCAGAGAACACTTGTTGAGTAATAATTCCCATTCCCCTCTATTAGACGGAGTGCAGAAGCGCTCCGTCTGATTTTTTTGCGGACGCATGACCCGTCCCCTGCGAGAGATGAATCAACATTGTATCTTGTGTGAAAAACATTTGACTAATTCCGTGTTTTTTGGTATGATAACTTTTATGGTATATGAAATCAACATAAAGGAATGTTACATATGTGGGACATGATACTTGATTGTCTGCTCGACAGCCTCAAGGACTGCGCGATCATGCTGCCGATCCTGTTCCTCGCATATCTCTTGATGGAGTTCATCGAGAGCAGGGCGGGGGAGAAGCTCAACCGCACCGTCGCCAAGGTCGGCGTAGCGGGACCTGCGCTCGGCGGCTTGCTCGGCGCGGTTCCTCAGTGCGGCTTTTCCGGCGCGATCGCGGGCTTCTACGCCGCGGGACTGGTCACGCTCGGTACGCTTTTGTCGGTATTCTTATCCACAAGCGACGAGATGCTCCCGATCCTCATTTCCAACCGGATCGCTCCCGGCGAGATCGCCAAGATCCTGCTCTTCAAGGTCATCGGCGGTATTATCGCTGGATTCATCATTGATCTGGTTGCGCGGATCATCAAAAAACAGCGCATGACAGACAGCGAACACATCCACGATTTCTGTGAACAGGAACACTGTGAATGTGAGGAAAATATCTGGATCTCCGCCCTAAAGCATACCGTAAAGGTCATCCTGTTAATCTTCGTCGTGACCTTTGCGCTGAACATCATCTTCGAGGTTTGGGGCGCAGAGTTCTTCCGCGGGATCATCACGAATGTGCCAGTGCTGGGTGAGATGCTGCTCGCGTTGATCGGACTGATCCCGAACTGCTCCGCTTCGGTGCTGATCACGGAGCTGTATGTTGAGGGGATCCTCGGCGCAGGTCAGCTGATCGCGGGACTGATGGCGAACGCCGGCGTGGGACTGCTCGTGCTGTTCCGACTGAATAAGAAGCTCAAAGAGAACCTGCTGATCGTCGTGCTGCTCTATGTATGCGCGGTGGTGCTGGGCGTTGTAACAAGCTTGATATGGTAAAAGAAAAGGACTATCGCTGATGACGGCGATAGTCCTTTTGTTGGTATGGATATTCTTCCCGAGGGAATACCGATTTCCGTAGGGACGATCATTGATCGTCCGCCGGTAGAAATGTATCATTTCTATCCGAAAAAATATGGGCAGGCTTTGCCCGCACCTGATTCCTATGTGGCTGACGAACGGTCGCTGTGCGAACGGGCGGGTTAAGACCCGCCCCTACAACTGACTGGCTAGCTAACTGTCTGTTGTTTCAGACTCCTGATCCTCGCTTTCTTCGGCGGGGATTTCTTTTGTCGGCTTTTTCTTGGTGAGCTTTATGAGAAGATATGCGGCGAGGATCACGAGGCATAGCAGGATCGCAGCCGCGCCGCCGAGCAGGAAGTAAGTGCTTTTGTGCTGACCGGAGAGATCGAGGGATGTTCCTGAGGCTTCTGTCATGTCGGCAGCTTCGGCATCATCTGTGGCGGTGACGGATGACTTGGAACCGCTGTAGGATCGCTTGGATGTCGAGCTTCCGGACGTTTTTGTGACCGAGGACGAGGCTGTCGGGATATCCTCTGTACCGAGCTTGACGGACAGGGTACAGGGTGAGAGATCGGAAAGGTAGCCGAGATCGTCGTCGACCGCCTGAGTGACTGTGACGGTGAAATCGACCGTGCCTGTTTTCAGCGCCTTGAACGACAGACGGCAGAGCTTGTCACCGGACGGCTCGCGGTTGGTGTAGGCGATGGTGACGATGCTGTTTTCGGCGTGTGCCTCTGCAGCTCCTTCGGGTGATTCGCACGATACGTCGCTGAACTCGGCTATGGCGTCATCGTAACCGACTTCGAGGATCGCGGCGCCGATGGAGGTTCCGCTGTATATGTCGATATAGAACAGCGTGCCGCGCTGTGTTTTCGGAACATAGCACGCAGATATGGATTTGGCTTTGGCAGAGGCGAAGAGGGGAAAGCTGCCGAATATGATGAGAACGGCGGACAGCATTGTGAAAAGGCGTTTCATCCCGCACACCTCCTTTTGTACTATCATAACAGATATTGATCTCTGTGTCTATAAAAATAATTCTCTCAATTTAAAGCGGTGAAAAAATATGTTACAAATGCATATATATTAGGGTTTACATTTGCGTTTTCGTGTGGTAAAATTGTAAAGTACAAAAATGTTGTCATGAATTGACACAGGGAGCATAAGGAGATTTATCATGCCGACAAAACCTAACGCAGAATTTACCAAGGATCTTTATAAGGCGATACTGACGCTCGAGACCGTCGAGGAATGCGAGATGTTTTTCAAGGATCTCTGCACCATCCCCGAGCTGAAAGCCCTCTCACAGCGCTTTGCCGTTGCCGAGATGCTCGAGCAGAATATGGTATACAACAAGATCGTCGAGGCGACCGGCGCTTCTACCGCGACCATCAGCCGCGTGAAGCGTTCGCTGGACTACGAGAATGCCGGCGGCTATAACCTCGTCTTTGCCCGCATGAAGGACGAAGCATGAGCGGATATCGCATCTTTTCGCAGTTCTACGACAATCTGACGTTCAATGTTGACTATGAAAAACGCGCTGATTATATTCAGAGCGTTTTATCTTTGTGGGGACATGAACCGGGCTTGGCGTTGGATCTCGCATGCGGTACGGGTTCTCTGACGATTGCGCTCAAGGAGCGGGGCTGGGATATCTTCGGCATCGACGGCTCTCAGGACATGCTGTCTGTCGCGATGGACAAGGCGTACGACAAGGAACTCTCGATGCTGTTTCTGTGCCAGCAGATGGAGCATCTCGACCTCTACGGCACGATCGACACCTGTGTCTGTACGCTCGACAGCCTCAACCACATCGTCGAGAAGGATAAGCTGCAGGCGGCGTTCGACAGGGTCGCGCTGTTCATGAACCCCGAGGGGATGTTTGTGTTCGATGTGAACACGGTGTACAAGCATCGGATGATCCTCGGGAACAACACCTTCATCTATGACACGGATGAAGTGTATTGTGTGTGGCAAAATTCTCTAAAAGAAAATAATATCATCAGCATCGAGCTGGATATGTTCGAGCGCGAGGGAAACCTCTACACCCGCCACACGGAGCGCTTCAAGGAACGCGCGTATGAGATCGACGAGCTGAAAGAGATGCTGAAGAACGCGGGCTTTGAAACGCTCGCGGTGTATCGCGACATGACGGATGAACCGCTCAAAGAGGACAGCGACAGGGCTGTGTTCGTTGCGCGGATCATCGAGGCGAAGAATAAGGAATACTAATGCGTTTCGGGGATAATCCCGATGGATCAAGGAAGGCTGAATCATGGATAAGATCATCAGATGTATTACGAGCGACGGCGCGGTCATGGTGTCCGCGATCGACTCGACCGATATCGCATATAAGGCGAGCGTTCTCCACGGCACCTCGCCGGTAGCGTCCGCCGCGTTGGGCAGACTGCTCTCGGCGGCTTCGATGATGGGCGCTCAGCTCAAATCGTCCAAGTCGACCATCAACATCCGCTTTGAGGGCGACGGCGAGCTGGGGGCGTTCTTGGCGGTTGCCGACGCTTACGGCAACGTCAAGGGTTATGTCACCAACCCCGATTGCCCTACGACCCACTACAACAGCGGCAAGCTGAATGTCGCGGCGGCAGTCGGTCACGGCGTGATGAGTGTGATGAAGGATTTCGGCGAGGGCGAGCCGTATATCGGCAAGATCCCGATCGTGTCGGGCGAGATCGCCGAGGATATCACCAACTATTTCGCAACGAGCGAGCAGATCCCGACGGTCTGTGCGTTGGGCGTGCTGATCGACAAGGAGAGCCGGCAGGTGTTGCTGTCCGGCGGGCTGCTGATCCAGCTTCTCCCGGGTGCGGATGACAAGACCATCGACAGGATCGAGCAGAATGTCGGCGCGATGGACTCCGTCACCACGATGCTCGCAAAGGGCTTGTCGGCGCTGGATATGTGCAAGGTGGCGCTGCAGGGCTTTGAGGTCGAGGTGCTGGACGAGTTCGAGGTCAAGTATGTCTGCGGCTGTTCGCGTGAGAAGATCGAGTCGCTGATCGCGTCCATGCCCGAGGACGAGATCCGTCAGATGATCGACGAGGATCACGGCGCAGAGGCGAACTGTCGCTTCTGCAGAAAGCAGTATACTTTTTCCGAGGATGAGCTGAAAGAGATCCTAGGGCGCAAGTCGGAATAATGGTTTATACTAATTTCAATTAAAACGCTTAAACAAGATATTTGCGGAAAATTTCGCAGAGCAAGGCGGAGATCGCAGGCAGGCTTGAGGTGTTGTCCAAATCTTTGATTTGGCTAACAACACCCATGCAACAACACTCCAAGAGCGAAGCGATTG
>JAFSRK010000170.1 GCA_017446165.1 Ruminococcus sp. | reverse complement strand
CGTGTCGCCGTCGGCGACATTCGCACAGCGACCGTAGGGACGACCACCGGTCGTCCGCAGAATGACGAACGTTGATGATATATGCAACCGCAGATAGGAGTGAGATGTTCCTGCCGGCGGGCGGATGAGGGCATCCGCCCCTACGTCATTATCACAACGTCGGTTCAATCCGTAGGGCGGGGCTTTAGTCCCGCCGCAGAATGACGGGCGTTGATGGTAAATGAAACCGCAGATAGGGGTGAAACGTCCCTGCCGGCGGCGGGAGCATTCCTCAGCCGGAGACGGCTCCCCTCTGTCGCTTCACGACACCTCCCCTTAGGGGAGATCACCCCCGCCCTGCGGTGAGGTGCGTTTGCTTCGTTCTCTATCCGAATCTTTTATTCCGTATCAGAATTATAAGGGCGTAAATATTCTGTGAATTATGTTTTGAATCCGTTGACTGGTGGGGTGGGGAGTGGTATATTATGGAAGTCATCTGACGTGACCGTCAGACATCGGAGGCAGAATGAAACGAATCCTATCCCTGATCCTCTGCGCCATGATCCTCACGGCGGGGGTGATCGTCAGCTTACCGGCATCCGCCGCGGACGATTTCTATACGACTGCGGAGCTGCTGGAGATCAAAGAACATATCGAGGACGACGCGGGCATGAACGAGTATGCCACCGTTCAGGGCGCCTGCACCGACGGAAAGTACGCCTACTTTGCCGTCCAGAACGGCGCGACCGTGATCCTCAAATACAGCCTGAAAAACTGGGAGCTGGTTGACAGCAAGCGGTACGCGGGCGAGCTGGGTCACGCCAACGACATGACCTATAATCCCGCACGCAACCTGATACTGGTCGCGAACAACGGCCCCGACTATAAGCTGTTGACGGGCATTGACCCCGACACGCTCGAGATCCGCGGAACGGCGAAGCTGAAGATCGAGGTCTATTCCATCGCCTACAACCCCGCGCGCGACATCTACGTCGCGGGCATCTCGGGAAGCTACAACTTTGCGCTGCTCGATAACCGCTTCAAGGTCATCAAAAAGTTCAAGGGCAGGGATACCGGCTATACCCGCCAGGGGTGCGACTGTGACGACGACTACATCTACTTTTCCCAGAGCGGCGGCGACAACGCCGTCGTTGTCTACGACTATGACGGACGGTACGTCGACATCGTGTCGCTTGGGCATAACCACGAGGTCGAGAACCTCTTCCACATCGGCAGCTCCTTCTACACGACCCTGCACTACTACGGCAACTCGGTCCAGCGACTGGGCTTGTCCAAGAACAGGCAGATCACCTATAACGTCTACTACGATCCCGGCGAGGGCTACGGCGAGATGAAGGCGACGCGCGTGCATTACGGTACGAACACGCCGCTGAGGGCGAATACGTTCAAGAAGGCGAACTACTTCTTCGGCGGATGGCGCGCCTCGCGCAGCATCGACGGCAAGTACCTCGGCTACCGCAAGTTCGCGGGCGTCAGCGAGTGGCTCGACGAAGAGGACGTCTATGAATATGACCTCTATCAGGATATGGACACCGTCGCGAAAACCGTGAAATTCGGCAGTATCACGCTGACGCCGTTCTGGATCAGGGATCAGTATGTCATCCGCTACGATCCCGCCGGAGCGGAGGGCTGGATGCCCGAGGCGACCGTCAACTACTATGACGACTACTACATCCCCGAGAACGGCTATGAGATGTCGGGATATATCTTCGCGGGCTTCACGGCGTACCGCGACTATGACAACAAGTTTTACGGCTACCGCAAAAACGGCAAGATCGCCGAGTGGCTCGAGCCGCAGGATCTCTACAAAAAGCACGAGTTCAAGCCCGGCGAGACCGTCAGCAGCCTCACCTATGACGGCGTCGTGACCCTCTCGCCCGAGTTCCGCTTCGCCTATACCTACAGCGACGATAATTCCGCGCTGGTGGAGTACATCGGCTATGAGGAGATCGTCGATATCCCGAATCCATCGGGCAATCTGAAAACGATCGCGACCGGTGCGTTCAAGGACAACTTCATCTTCACCGAGCTGCATATCCCCGAGACGGTCGAGAACATGGAGCCGCAGGCGGCGAAGACCTGCTCGCTGCTTGAGCGCGTGTACTTCAAGGACAACTTCCCCAATCACTATGCGGACGACTGCTTTGTTGACTGTGAAACGCCGTCGGTGCTGATCGACTATGACGGCAGGCTGATCCACCTCGGCTATGCGGGCGGCTCGATCGACGCCCAGTTCGTGCGCTTCACCGCCGGCGCGATGCGGCTGGCGCTGTCACAACATCATACGGAAACGGAAAAAGCTGCGGCAGAATGATCTGCGGCAGCTTTTTTACTTTATAAGAAACTGCTCGTTTCTTATAAAGTAAAAAAGATTTATAGTGTCCGCCCGGTAGCGCACTGAATGTGCGCACGGGCGATGGCAATACGAAAATTGCGTGCCGAAGGCACGATTTTCTTACGCTATTCAAAGGTGATCGTCCAGTTGCCGTGTTCGGCAGTGAGGGAGAGGGGCTTTCCATTCTTCGCGGTGACGGTCGCCGTACCCAGCCTGAAGGTGTCGACACCGTCCTCCGAGGATTGATGCTCCGCCTTGTCGAGGGCGGTGAAGGTTGTGTACAGCAGCTCGGGAAAGGCGATCGACGGCAGACTGTCGGCGGGGGTGATGCAGTCAAGCCCGTTCAGGGTGGTGTGCAGCTCGCCGTCGGTGAATACGTAGCTCAGTCCCGCGACGCTCTCGGGAGAGGTCAGCGATACGCGTACCTTGTCGCCGTCGCTGACGAGATAGGCGGTGTAGTTCATCCTGCCGTCCGTCGCCTGGATCTCGCCCTCATAGGTCGCGTTCAGCGTCGGCGGAGAGCCACAGGCGGTCAGCAGAAGTGTCACGACGGCGGTCAGAAAAATGATTATGCGTTTATACAATTTCATAAAACCTCCGAAAAAAGAGACCGACAGTGAGCCTGTCGGTCTTTATACGTCCTGAGTATTCGGTCAGCGGGCTGCCTCGATGCGCTTGAAGATCTCGCCGAGGTTGTCGATGATGTCCGAGGGCAGCATGGATGTTCTTCCGTGCTTCACGGCGGCAAGATCGCCCGCGAGGGCATGGATATGCACGCCCATGATTGCGGCTTCAAATGGCGCTGCGCCCTGTGCCGCGAGCGAGGCGATGATCCCCGCGAGGACGTCGCCCGAGCCGCCCTTCGCCATGCCGCTGTTGCCCGCCGTGTTGCGGTACAGCACGCCGTTCTCGGCGATGACGGTGCGGTGACTTTTCAGCACGAGGACTGTGTCGGGATGCGCCAGCGAGAATTCTTCGGCGACCTTTGACTGATGCTCAATGATATCGGGAACATCCAGCCCCGACAGCCGGGAGAATTCCTTGATGTGCGGGGTGAGGATCAGCGGCGCGTTTTGCTCGTTCAGTATATTCATATGCTGAGAAAGCGCGTTTATGCCATCCGCGTCGATGACGACGGGGACTTCGCTGTTTTTGACGACCGTCCGAAGCACCTCGGCGGTCGCGGAGGTATTGCCCATGCCGCAGCCGATCAGCACGGCGGTTGCACGGGAGAGGGTGTTGAGGATCGCGTCGCTGTCGGTCGGCGCGACCGTCCCGAGTGAATTGCCCCTGACAGGGACGCACACGCTCTCATAGACGCTCGACGCGAACACCGGGTATACCGGCTCGGGGATGACCTGATAATGCAGCCCGACGCCGCTTCTCAGCGCTGCCTTAGCGCTCAGCACCGCCGCTCCCGAAAAGCCGTAGCTTCCGGTGATACTGCACAGCGTCCCCATCGTCCCCTTGTGCGCGTCGTCGGGACGCGCGGGCAGATTTCGGGTCAGATATTCGAAGGTAATATCCGTCATGATTTCTTTGAGAAGAAGAGCTTCTTCTTCATCTCGGCGCTGAAGAACGGCGCCATCGCGTTGAGTATCTCTTCGTTCGGCGTGAATACCAGCGCGCACAGTCCGCGCGCATCGTTGCGAAATACCGCGACATAGTTGTCCTCGCTGAATTCCTTCGCGCCGGCGTTGTAGACCTTGCGGATCTTGTGCTTGTTCATCTCCTCGTCGCTGTAGGGGAAGAAATCGGTGACGGTCTTGATATCGAATTTGACGACGGGTTTTCTTCTGCGCTTGGCGATGACCCTGTCCACGCGCATCGTCGATGACAGACACGCATATTCATAGTCGACCTTCAGCGACGAGATGAAAAACCATGCGCCGTAGATGCAGAACAACAGCGCGAAGAACGCGACCATCAGCAGATACTGGGGACCGGTCACCAGTCCGAAGAATACGAGGAGCGCGGGGATACCGACCGCCGCGAGGATGATCAGGAAGATATTGAGGTAGTATTTGACGTTCTTTTCCTTTTTGACGACCTGTTCAACTAAAGCATCCATATCGGTTCATTCCGGCGGGAGCTGATCCCGACGGATCTCCTTTCAGTTAGTGAAAATATACAAAAACCTGTGAAAACAGACATATATACTGTATCACATCCCGCGCGGATTTTCAATAAAAGACTTGCAAAAAGTTGTGAATAATGATAGAATAACAAAAGTGTAATATGACAACGCGTTGACTGAGAGAGTAACCCGCGGCGAGCTGAAAGAGAATGTCGGTCACCGGCTGAAAGCCGACACAGATGCAAAACGGGCGAAGTTCACTCACGAGCGGCGGCGCAGAAAGGATCTCCGATTAGGCGTCGACGGCTGACCCCGTTAACGGTCGATGAGCGTCCGTATCGCATAACTGCCATACGGAAATCAGGGTGGTACCGCGGTTCTTCCGTCCCTTTGGGATAGGAGAACCTTTTTATTTAATTAGGAATTAGTAATGAGGAATGAGGAATCGAATGAGTTACCGACGCTCAATAGATGCAGTCGATGTTGTTCAATGATAATTCCTAACTCCTAATTCCTAATTTCTAATTCCAGAACTGGAGGACATTATGAAAGAAAAGTTAGAACAGCTGAAAGCACAGCTCAGGGATGAGCTGACCGCTGTTGCCGACGTCCGGTCGCTCGACGATCTGCGCATCAAGTATCTCGGCAAAAAGGGTCAGATCACCGATCTTCTCAAAGGCATGAAGGACCTCTCCGGCGAAGAGAAGAAGAGCTTCGGCATGTTGGTCAATCAGCTCAAGCAGCAGGCGGCGGAGAGCATCTCGAAGCGCACCGAGGAGCTTAAGGAGCTGGAGATCAAGAAGGAGATCGAGCTGATGCCCGAATTCGACCTGACCATCCCCGTCAAAGAGGACAGAGGCTCCTATCATCCGATCACCCTCGTCCAGCGCGAGTGTGAGCGCATCTTCACCACGATGGGCTTCAACGTCGAGGACTATCCCGAGGTCGTCACCGACTATGAGTGCTTCGAGGCGGTCAACGTCCCGAAGGATCACCCCGCCCGCGATATGCAGGACACCTACTATCTCGAGAACGGCGAGCTGCTCAAATCCCAGACCTCTGCGGCTCAGAACGCTATCCTCAAGAAATACGGCCCTCAGCTGATGGAGAAGGGCATGCCCATCCGCGCGATCTTCCCCGGCAGATGCTTCCGCAACGAAGCCACCGACGCCACCCACGAGAACACCTTCTTCCAGATGGAAGGCGTCATGGTCGACAAGAACATATCCATCTCGAACCTGATCTACTTCATGAAGACGATGCTCAGTGAGGTGTTCCAAAAGGACATCAAGGTGCGCCTGCGCCCCGGCTTCTTCCCGTTCGTCGAACCGGGCTTTGAGCTGGACATCAGCTGTCTGATCTGCGGCGGCGACGAGGGCTGTCCCTCCTGTAACCACAGCGGCTGGCTGGAGCTTTGCCCCTGCGGCATGATCCATCCCGAGGTACTCAAGGAGGGCGGCATCGACCCCGAGAAGTACACCGGCTTTGCGTTTGGTTTGGGACTCACGCGTCTTGCGATGATGAAGTACGGTATCAAGGACATCCGCGACCTCAACAGCGGCTCGCTGAAGGTCATGTCCCAGTTCACCGACGACAAGTAAGGGAGGTTACGACATGTTTTTATCAATGAATTGGATCAAGGATTTCGTCGACCTCTCGGGTCTCGACGAGCTGAGCCTGATCAACCAGTTTTCTCTTTCGACCGCCGAGGTCGAGAATGACATACAGTTCAAGGGCGCCGATATCAGCGGCATCGTGGTCGCTCAGATCAAGTCCGTTGAAAATCACCCCGAGTCGAAGAAGCTCCATCTCTTGAAGGTGGACATCGGCGAAAGCGAGCTGATCGACGTCGTCTGCGGTGCGCCGAATGTCAAGGTCGGCATGAAGACCGCCTTCGCCAAGGTCGGCGCCAAGATCGGCGAGATCGAGATCGCGCCGCGTCCGCTCGCGGGTCACATGAGCTACGGCATGTGCTGCTCCGAGTCCGAGATCGGCATCAGCGACAATCACTCCGGCATCATGGAGATCACCGACGACATCCCGCTCGGCACCGATATCAAGGAAGCCTATGCGGTCGACGATATCATCTTTGAGGTCGACAACAAGAGCCTGACCAACCGCCCCGACCTGTGGAGTCACTACGGTATCGCGCGTGAATTCGCCGCGATCGCAAAACGCCCCTTAAAGCCGCTCGACTTCGACGATCTGACAAAATACGACAGCCTGCCGAAGGTCGACATGAAGATCGAGGACAAGCTCTGTCAGCGTTACAGCTGTCTGCAGTTCGAGAACATCAGCCGCAATCAGGCTCCCGTGAATATGCGCATCCGCCTGTATTACTGCGGCATGCGCGCGATCAACTTCCTCGCGGATATGACCAACTATCTCATGCTCGAGATGGGTCAGCCGATGCATGCCTTCGACAGCCGCAAGGTCGAGAACATCCGCATCAAGCGCTTTGATCACGACTTCAAGTTCCGGACCCTCGACGGCGTCGAGCGCAATATCGACACCGATACCCTGATGATCTGCAACGGCGACACTCCCGTCGCGATTGCCGGCATCATGGGCGGTCTGGACAGCGAGATCGTCGAGGATACCCACACTCTCACCCTCGAGTCCGCGACCTTTGACGCGACCTCCATCCGCAAATCCACCGTGCGCCTTTCTCACCGCACCGACGCCTCCATGCGCTATGAAAAGTCGCTCGATCCCGAGCTGACCGTTGCGGCGATCGCACGTTTCGTATACCTCTTGAAGCAGTATGACGGCGGCGTAGAGGTCGTGTCCTCCCTGACCGACGAGATCGCCTATCGGTATCCCGAGGTCACGCTGAGCTTTGACAAGGCGTATGTCGACCGCTACACCGGCATTGAGATCGACAACGACACCATTGTCAGCACCCTTGAGCGCCTCGGCTTTAGCGTCAGCGTGGACGGCGATGATTTCACTGTGGTCGTTCCCTCGTGGCGCGCCACCAAGGACGTCACCATCAAGGCGGACATCATCGAGGAGATCACCCGTATCTACGGCTACGATAACTTTGAGATCCATACCGCTTCGGCGCCGCTGTTCCCGACCCGTCCCGAGCCCTGCAAAAAGGATGAGGACAACATCAAGGACATCCTCGTCAAGCGCTTTGCGCTGCATGAGCTGCATTCCTACGTCTGGAACTATGCCGATGAGCTGAAGGAGCTGGGCATCGCGAACATCGGCGAGATCAAGCTGATGAACGCCTCCAACCCCAACATCGAGACCATCCGCAAGACCATGATCCCCACCCAGCTTTGCCAGGTGAAGTCGAACATCGGCTATGCGCCTGAGTTCGGCATCTTTGAGGTCGGCAGAGTCGTCAGCGGCATGACCGAGGACAACCTCTGCATCGAGAACAAGATCCTCGGCATCACCCTCTACAAGAAGGGCATGGACGTTCGCTCGCTCTACTTCAAGCTCAAGAGCATCATCGAGGTGCTGGTCGACGAGCTAAAGCACAAGGACGTCAGCTTCGAAAAGATCGAGGCGCAGTACGACTATGAGCATCCGACCAACCTCAACGCGGTCATCGTTGACGGCAAGGTCATCGGCAGGCTCGGCATCGTCCATCCGACCGTGATGAAGAAGCTCGACAAGCGTGCCTGTGTGGTATTCGCTGAGATCGATGTCGATAAGTTCGCCGCGATCGCGAGCGACAGCATCGTCTACAGAGAGCCGTCCAAGTTCCCGGGTATCGACATTGACTTAAGCTTCCTGACCGGTCGCTTCGCCCCGATCAAGGCGGCGATAGACGCGGCTCACTGTGAGCTGATCAAGGCGGTCGATGTCATCGATATCTATGAGGACGCCGAGAATTCGTCCATCGCGGTGCGTCTGACCTTCTCGGACAACACCCGCACCCTGACCCGCGACGAGGTCACCTCCGTCAGCGACGCGATCGTTGCCGAGCTGGAGAAAGACGGAATCAAGCTCAAAGGATAATTCTGTATAAGAAAAAAGCGCTCCGAAAGGGGCGCTTAACTTATAATGGACAATTGACAATTGACAATGGACAATTGAGGGAAACGCTGACGCGTTTAGGATCATATGCCGTTTGCTGTAAACAAAAGCACCATCGGTCACTGACCGCTGTTACTTTCTGTCGATGCTCTCCTTGATCTTGTCGAACGTCACGCCGTAGCGCAGGGCGATGTCCTTTGCGTAGCTCATGCCCTGGGGCGGGATGATCGCAACCTTGAAGCTGCGCGTACCCTCGCGGACGCCGGTGACAAGGCTCTCGACACGGCTGTCGCCCTCGGTGGCGTTCAGCTCGTCGAGCGACCGCGCGAGGTCATGCATGTGGGTGTTGAACACCGCTCTGCATCCGAGGTAGCGCATCGCCTTAACGACGTCCTTCGCGATGAAGAGTCCCTCTGCGACCGAGGTGGTCGCAAGGCTCTCGTTTAACAGCAGCATGCTGTGGCGGGTCGCCATGTCGAAGATATGGGACAGGCGTTGGCTCTCTTCGCCCAGTCGTCCGAGGTCGACGGTGTCGTTCTCGTCGGCGGGGAAGTGGGTGAAGATATTGTCGCACGGGCTGATCTGCGCCGCCGAAGCGGGAACATAGACGCCCCACTGCGCCATCAGTACCGCGAGACCCACCGCCTGGGTGAAGATGGTCTTGCCGCCGCGGTTCGGTCCGGTGAGGATGAAGATGCGGTAACGGTCGTCAAAGTCGATGTCGTTGGTGATGATGTCGATCTCCTCGCCCCTGACCTTGTTGATCGCGAGCTTGAGGTTATAGATGTCCTTTGCGTGGATCTCGCGGCTGTCCTCGGGGAGAATCTCCGTCTTCGCCAGCGGCATTCCGGTCGCTGCGATCTTATCGATCAGCTCCGCCCAGCGGATGTAGAAAACGATCTCGGGCATCAGCGAGGTCAGCGAATAGCCGCTGATGTTGACATAGCGCTTGAGGGTGGACTTGATCTCGTTCACGGTTCGGCGCATGATGTCGGACACCGGCTTTTTCAGCGCGCCGGAGAGAGGATCGCCGCCGGTCAGGTTTTCGGCGTCGATCATCACCTCTCCCGTGACGGGATTGCCGTACATCGGACCCATCTTGACGCTCGAGGATACCGAGCTGAGCGGGTGAAAGTGAGCCGACGGAGCGTCGATATCGCTGTTTAACTCGCCTTTGTTTTTGGTGAAATCCATGAAACGACGCACCAGCCCCGAGTTGGTGAACGGCGTGTCGTTGAGCGACACGATCGCCGCCGTCTTGGGACGCAGGAGGTTGTCGAGGTTCACGCCGATGGTGATGCTCCTGAGCCGCGCTGCCTTTTCGAGTGTTTCGTTGATGTCCTCCATCAAGAGGTCAAAGCCGCTCTCACGGCTGATATCGGTGACGATCCGCTGCAGCTCCTTCATGCCCGCTGAACGGATATCGAGCTTATCGAGCGTATCCTTGATCGTGTTGATGCACTGAACATAGGTGCCGATCTCGCGCAGACGGTTGACGAGCGACCAGAGATCAGAGGCGTCCTTGTCCTTCTGGAAACGCTCGAGATCCATCAGATCCTTGAGTCGGACGACGAGCTGTTCCATGTCCTCTCTGAGCTTCGGCAGCCGCAGAAAATCGTCGAACACGTCACAGCGGTACTGTATCGTTTTCGCGTCGCCGGAGATGTTCGTCATCATCGTGCGCAGCTGTTCGCGCTCATACTTGACCTCGGTCAGGGCGTCTGCGATGAAGTCGATCGACAGGTCGTTGATCGCTTCGTCCGAGAGCTTCTGTGCGGTTCGATCCGCACCCGCAGGGAAAAACAGGCTGAAATCCATATGACCCCTCCTTTTCAATCTACTGTCATTATAGCAAAGGGGAGGTTGATTGACAAGCAACAGTTTATTGAATTATTCGACCGTTGGTTTAGGTGGGTACAAGTTGCGGCAGACGAGGGGGCGTCAGCTGATTCGGGCGGATCATCCTCAATGTGTCGACAGATTCATTCCTCATTTCTAATTTCTAATTCCACATTAAAAGCAGGGGCTTGCATTATCGGGCGATATGTGTTACAATATCACTAATTGGAGGTGTTTGTATGCTGGATAAAACCATGATTTTCTCCCTCGGAGGCAACCGCGACGACGAGATCAAGGCGGCGCTCACGACCGTTTATGATGCGCTCAGGAAGAAGGGCTATAACCCTATCAATCAGATCGTCGGCTATATTCTGAGCGAGGATCCTACTTATATTACGACATACGACAACGCTCGTAACATCATCAGCAAGATTGACCGCGACGACCTGCTCGAGGCGATGGTCAAGTCTTATCTCAATATCTAAGAAGGGATTGATTCTTTTGGCTGAAAAGGAATTTTCGACCTATAAGGGCAAGCCTCTGGTTCGGTGCGGCGACGAGCTGTACTACGGCAGCATGGATCAGCGTTTTGTCATCAGGATGCAGATCAAAACCAAGAAGGAAGTTAACGGTCTTGAGATCGCCGACAAGGTGACCGTTCAGCTGCTTTGCACCGATCCCGACCTGAGCCCCCGCAAACAGCTGGTCAAGTCCAGTGAGAAAACCGGCTTATATGTTGCGCTCGACATCGCGGATGTCTGGCTTGAGCGCGCCCTGAAATCATAATTAAAATGTGAAGCCTCCCATGTTCGGGAGGTTTTCTGTTTGTTTATCAGTAATTCTACGGAGGCAGTTTATGGAAAAAGTATGTGAATTCTTGAAGAGCGTCGGGACCTATTATCTCGCGACGGTCGAGGGCGATCAGCCCCGCGTGCGTCCGTTCGGTACGGCGCATATCTTTGAAGGCAAACTGTACATCGAGACCGGCAAGTCGAAGTCGGTCGCAAAACAGCTCGCCCTGAATCCGAAGGCGGAGATCTGTGCTTTCAAGGACGGCGTATGGCTGAGAGTCAGCTGTGAATTCGTCGAGGATGACAGGTTCGAGGCGAGAAAGTCGATGCTCGACGCGTATCCCGACCTCAGAGCGATGTATGACGAGAACGACGGCAACACCCTCGTGCTGTATATGAAGAACGCCGAGGCGACGTTCAGCTCCTTCACCGCGCCGCCCGAAACAGTAAAGTTTTGATCAATGAGGAATTAGAAATAAGAAATTAGGAGTCAGGATCATTTTGCAAGAACCTGTATTATCATGAAAAAAGGTGTTGACAAAGTGTGTCAGCACCTTACCTTTTGTTAATGATAGAGAGGTATATTACAAGTGCATCTTGTCCGATGGAGAATTTTCAGGTATAATAGGGAAAACGGAGGAACGGCTATGAGAGAACTCACCCGCGCTCAGCTCATCGAGCGCAGCATCACCAAAACCTATCGCGATACCATCTGGAACCCTTTTATCCGCGCCTTGAAGGAATATGAGCTGCTCAAGGAGGGCGACAGGGTCGCCGTATGTATCTCAGGCGGCAAGGACAGCATGCTGCTCGCAAAGCTCATGCAGATGCTGGGACGGTATTCGGACTTTCCCTTTGAGGTCGTCTATCTTGTGATGGATCCCGGCTACAACGCGGTTAACCGCGCGAAGATCGAGGAGAATGCGCGGATCCTCGACATCCCGATCACCGTGTTCGAGACCGACATCTTTGACGTCGCCGACAAGGCGGAGAAATATCCGTGCTACCTGTGCGCCAAGATGCGCCGCGGGCATCTGTACAAAAAGGCGCAGGAGCTGGGGTGCAACAAGATCGCGCTGGGGCATCACTTTTCCGATGTCATCGAGACCACGGTGCTGGCACTGTTCTACGGCTCCCAGCTGCAGGGGATGATGCCGAAGCTCCACAGCACGAACTATCACGGTATGGAGCTGATCCGCCCGCTCTACTGTGTCCATGAGGAGGACATCCTCCGGTGGTGCCGTGCGAACGATCTGAGCTTCATCCGGTGCGCCTGCAAGGTCACCGAGAAGATTGCCCACAGCGACGACGGGATAGGGGAGAGCAAGCGTCAGGAGATCAAGCTGATGCTCAAAGAGCTGAGAAAGACCAACCCGAACATCGAGAACAGCATCTTCAACGCGATCCACTCCGTTCACATCGACACCTTCCCCGGTTACAAAAGCAAGGGCGTCGACCACCGTTTTCTTGAGCATTATGACGACGGCGATCAAGAATAAAAACTTGCAAAAAAGAAACATTTGTGGTACACTATACGTTGTATGACTATACAATGATACTATAACGGAAAAGAGGTGACAGAATGGACGAGAAGCAAGAGCTGACCGAGCAGGAAATGCTCGAAAAAGCGACCGAGGACGCCGAGTCTCCCGAACAGCCCGAAAAGCCGAAGGGATCGAGCAAGGCGGTCAAGCGGATCGGCATCGCGCTGTTTGTCGCGCTGAACGCGGTCGTGCTGTATTTCATCGCGCGCGACGCGCTGTCAAAGCCTGCCCCGCCGATGGAGCCCTTCTCCTTTGCCAACATTCTGTTCCTTTTGGGCGGTATCCTGTGCCTGGTGATCGTGCTGGGCTGTGAAACCGTCAAATATATGATGATGATGCGCCATCTCGGCGAGAAGGTGTCGTTCAGACACGCTTTCTCGACGGCGGCGCTGGGAAAATACTACGACTGTATCACGCCCTCGGGCGCGGGCGGTCAGCCGTTCCAGATCTGGTACCTGCACTCTCAGGGCTATTCATCGGGCGCGGCGTCGGCGATGCCGCTCTCGGGCTTCGTCACGATGCAGTTCGGCTTTGCGGGACTTTGCCTGCTGATGTTTACCTTCTTCAACGGCGCCATGACCGAGCCGGGCATCAAGATCCCCGCCTACTTCGGCGCGGTCGCCTATATGGTCGTTCCGGTGATGATCCTGATCTCG
>JAFSRK010000169.1 GCA_017446165.1 Ruminococcus sp. | reverse complement strand
AGCTCGCGCATGATCGGCGACCGACTCTATATGATCTCCGAGTACTATGTTTATGATGACGAGTTCCGGATCCCCGTCTGCTACGGCGGCGCTGACGCCAAGGATATCCCCATCGACTGCGTCTGCTCCGTAGAGAAGCCTGCCAATAACGATATGATCATCATCGGCGGCTACAGCCTCTCTGACGGCTCGGGCGACGTGCAGTCCTCGGCGATCATCGGCTCGATCTCGGACGCCTACTGCAACGAGGACAATATGTATCTCTATACGACCGAGTGGAACGATTATTATTTCGCGCGTACCTACGGTATCTACGAACAGGACAGCAGCGGTTCGGATATCGTGCCGCAGTTTGAACCGACAAAGACCGGTATCTACAAGATCAGCCTGAAGGACGGTATCAGCTTCACCGCCTACGGACAGATCGAAGGTACGATCTACGACCGCTATGCGCTGGATGAAAAGGACGGCTATCTGCGTGTCTCCGCTACCACGACCGACAAGAATTATGTTGACAGCAACGTTCTGTATGTCCTTGACAGCGACCTCAAGGAGGTCGGCAGAGTGGATGACTTCGCAAAGGATGAAAGTATCAAAGCCGTCCGCTATGTGGGCGATACCGCCTATGTCATCACCTATGAGCAGACCGATCCGCTGTTCGTCATCGACCTGAGCGACGTCAACCATCCGACCATCCTCGGCGAGGTGAAGATCGACGGCTTTTCCTCGATGCTCGTTCCCGTTGACGAGAACACCGTCTTGGGACTGGGCTACTATACCGAGGACGCCGATTATACCGATATGCAGGTGCAAAAAGGCTTTAAGCTCGCGCTCTTCGACGTCAGCGACAAGATGAATCCCAAGGTTCTGGACGAGAAGATCTACCGCAACTATTATTCGCCGGTCATGTACGAGACCCGCGCGCTGGTCTATAACCCCGACCGCGGCGATTATGTGATCCCGCTGAACTTTGAGGACTACCATCTCGACGACGAGGTCGATTACTATATGCCCACCCTGCGCGGCGGCATGCTGAACTTTAAGGTCGAGGACGGCAAGCTCGTCGAGACCGCTCACGAAACAGTCGATACCGAATCCGTCACACGTTGTCTGTATGTCGGCGACAACGTCTACATGATCTCAACAGGCGAATATTACGGCGACGGAGGAACAAAGGTTTTCGGCGTGAAATATCGCTGATACACAACAAAAAATCCACCGGTGAAGTGAAACCGGTGGATTTTTTATGCCGTGGTTGACGGTATTATTGCTTTGTGATCGGGATGGTCACCTTTACGATCGTTCCGCCGCCCTCGCGCGCTGTGATCGTCATGCTGCCGTTGCACATCATCTCAAGACGCTGGCGAATATTTGCGAGAGCGGTGTGCGGTTCGCTGTTGTCAGAGGGTTGATAGTCAACGCCGGTGTCGGACGCCCTCTCGGTTTCGGATATAGAGTATAACGGGGATTATCAGCGGTCAATTCTTTGTCGACCAGACCTTGATCTTCTTGACGTCTTTCACATCACTCTGTTTGATCGACAGGATCTTCCAGCAGAGCGGCGCGGTAGGCTGTGCGACCGGCGTACCGTTGATCTCTTGCTGTTGGTAGCTGACCGACGCGTCGAGATAGAGGGTGTCGCCGTTAATGACGCAAAGGTGGTTCATCTCAGCCTGAGCCGAAGCGTCATAGCCCTGACCGAGCATCACGATGAGGGCGTTTTCCTCAAAAAACAAATCATTAAATCCTGCTCCGGCTTCGCTTTTATCAAAGCCCGGCAGATACTTTTCAAGATCCTCGTGATTCTTTATCAGCAGGACATAGCCCTCGCCGTTGTTGAGCATGGGATCCTCCAGCGGCGTACGATCCCAGCTGAGGTCGCACCCCGACGGCGTCCATTTATTCCTTATGGTGAGGTAAGTGTGTGAGGATGAGCGCAGGATCACCTTTGACATCTGCTCGCGGTTTTCGGAGCGCGTGATCTCGCCGACGACGGTTTCGAGATTCTCGGGGAGGCTTTTGCGCTTGCAGAGCTTGATTGCCCTGATGGAGTTGAGGTAGTATTTCGGCACGGTGACGAAGCTGATATAATCCGCCTCGAGGGGAGCGTTCTGCTCCGGCTCAACCATCTCGGCGTCAATATACAGCGTCCAGTTTTTCTT
>JAFSRK010000168.1 GCA_017446165.1 Ruminococcus sp. | reverse complement strand
GCGGTCATCGGATCTGCGGACAGCTATGTGGATGTTCCGATCACCGCCGTGTCCGCGGGAGCGGATTATAATGCGCGCGGCGGCGTGGTGACCATTATCGTCACGCCCGTGATGGGCGTCGGCGGCGTCTACAACGGCTCGCTGATCAAGGGAGGCTCCGACACCGAGAGCGACGACGAGCTGCGTGAGCGCGTGATCGAGAGCTATGTCGAGATCTCAAACGGCACGAACGCTGCCTATTACAAGCGCATCGCCCTGTCCGTCAGCGGCGTCAGTTCGGCGTCCGTTGTCGGCTGTGCGCGCGGCGCGGGTACGGTGGACGTCTATGTGCTGGGTGACGGCGAACCGGTCACCTCGTCACAGCTCGCTGAGGTACAGCGCCTGCTGTCCGAAGGCCGCGAGTTGAACGTCGATGTGCGCGCCTGTCAGCCTTCTATGGCGGAGGTCTCGCTGTATATCCTCCTGAAGGCGCAGCCCGGCTACGATTTCAACGAGGTCGCCGCGCGGGTACAGCAGGAGGTCTCCGATTACATCAACACCCTCGGACTCGGTCGATCCGTTCTGCTCAGCGAGGTCGGCGAGGTTATCTATCATATCAAGGGCGTCGCTCAGTACTGCTTTCTGGAGAGCTACGGCTCGGACAGCATCGTCCCACCGTCACAGTACGCGTCCGTTGATTATATCGTCGTGAGGGAGGGCTAGCCGATGGTTCTGGAATCCATGAAGCGCAGCCTGCTCCCCCTGCTCATCTATCGCACCTCGGCGCCGCATCTGAGCCACGAGCTGAGAGCCTATGCCGACGAGCTGGAGCGGCTGTATGCTCAGCTTTCCGCGATGTTCCCCGAGCGGTTCCTCTCGACCGCGACCGACAGGGGACTCGTCGAATATGAGGAGATGTTCGGACCTGCGCGTGATGATCTGGATGCACAGGAGCGTCGTGAACGCCTGCGATTGAGAATGTCGCTGGGTGAGGGTGACTTCACCCCGGCGGGCATCCGCAAGGCGCTCGACAGCTTCGGACTCGAGTATGTGATATCTGAGTTTCCGACCCTCAACCGACTGAACATCGAGGCTCAGACCGACTACTCCAAGGCTGAGCAGGCGTTCATCAGCCGCGAGGTATCCAAGACCGTCCCCGCGCATCTGGAGTTTCAGCTGGTGTTCAATACGCTGACTTGGAACGAGCTGGACGCAAGGAACAAAACCTTCTCCGCACTCGACAACGACAACCTGATGTGGGA
This sequence comes from Ruminococcus sp., assembly GCA_017446165.1. GTDB lineage: Bacteria > Bacillota > Clostridia > Oscillospirales > Acutalibacteraceae > Ruminococcoides. Next base: position 2,157 of record JAFSRK010000168.1, on the reverse strand, counting down.
AGAAATCGACTCTCTCGAGTAGAAAGGAAGAAATATGGCATCAAGCAGCTTTACATCTCATCTGGGACTGTGCAACTGGGCGGCGACCGACCGTCCGAAGCGCGCGGATTTCGTATCCGATAACAACATCATCGACAACACGGTCGGCACGCATATCGCCGATACTACCAAGCACCTGACTGCCGCCGAAAAGGAAAAGGCGCTCACGCCCTATACCGCGATGATTTACGCGGGTACCGGCGCCGATAACAGAGCGGTCACCACCGCGTTCCAGCCAAAGTTCGTCATCGTCTACAAGAAGAACGCGCCGCTGATCGGGAACGAAAACGGCACCTCGATCATCAACTCCGCCGCGACGGTGTACGCTCACGGCGGCAGCGCGGGCGTCAGCCTGACGTCCACCGGCTTTACGGTTCGCCAGCAGGCAACAGCCGAGAACGGCATGCGTTATTCTCTGAACGAAGAGGGCGAGCAGTACTGCGCCGTCGTGTTCCGATAACAGCCCGGATAACATGAAAAAAGCCTCCCGATCACTCGGGAGGCTTTGCGTTTTGGAAATGTTTACTTGAATCTGCGGGGCAGGTTGATCTCGCCTGTGGTTGCCTTCGCGCCCTTGCGGGTCGAGGCGGAGTAGCCGTCCGCATAGTCGTCGGCATAGTGACCGCCGGTTCTGCTTCTGGTGGTATTCTGCTTCTTGAACTCGTCGGCGGATGCGACGTTGTTTTCGGGATATTTCACCGTTGCGGGAGCGCCCGCGGTCGCCTTAGCGGTCTTTCTCGCGGAGACGGTCGCGATGATGAAGTAGAGGATACCCAGCGCCGAAAGCGCGATACATACGAAGCCGATATAGGGGATATAGCCCATGTCGTCGCCCTTCGCGGTATTCTTCTGCATACTCGCAAAGCTGACGTCGCCCGCGGCGTTGCCGGAGTTCAGCTTGACGTTGTTGTTATCGGTCGGAAGCTCCAGGTCTTCCCACTTCTGCGCCTTGATGGAATCGGAGGTGTTGAGCTTGGTGGGATAAAGCTCCGTGTCGATCGTACCGGCGCTCTTGTCGTTGTCGACAGAGGTGTTGTAGTCATAGTTGGAGGCGTCGCCGTAGAACAGCGGATCCTCGTCATAGTAAACCGGGGTGTTGCTGTAGCTTCCGTTGTCGGAGCCGGTATTGCTGCCGTCGTCATAGTTATTGCCGCCGTTGCCCGGATCGACATAACCCGGATCGACGTAGCCGGGGTCGACATAGCCGCCGTCGTCGGAACCTGTGTCACCCGAGCCGCCGTCGCCGGAACCGCTGCCGGGATCGACGCCGGGGTCTACGCCGGGATCAACACCGGGGTCTACGACCTGATCCGAGCCGCCGCCCTGATCTAAGCCGCCGCTTTCGCCGCCGCCTTCGCCGCCGCCTTGATCCGAACCGCTGTCAACGCCGCCGGAGCCGGAGCCGGAATCGACACCCGAATCGACGCCGGTGTCAGCGTAGGCAACCAGCATGGTACCCGCGATCAGAAAGATCGCCGCGAGAATCAGCGTGATATATCGCATAGATTTTTTCATTCAAAACAACTCCGTTCAGAAATTATTTCGTTTTCTCGAACATAGAGGGCTGATAGCCGTTGCACGCGGAGGAAAGCTCACAGTCGCCGTCTTCGATGATCTTGTCGAGGATCGCCTCAAATGCGTCGTCCTTCATTTCGTGAAGCAGGCTTGCGCGCTGGTTTTCATCATCGACATAGTCCTTGATGCTGTCCTTGATCGGCGCTCTGTAGATCAGGTAGATCACGCGGGAATTCTCTTCTTCGCCGATGATCTTGTAGGTGGCTTCGCCCTCCTTGAGCGCGAGGATCGCCTTGTTCAGCTCGTCGGTGGTGTCCTTGTCGATCTTGGTGACGTTGGAATTCGCAGAGGTCTCTGCGCCGAACTCCTCGTTGTATTTCGCTACGATATCGTCCATCTTGGCGCCGCCGGAGATCTCCTTGGCATAGCCCTTGAACGCATCCTCATACTTCTTGATCTCGTCAGCGCTGAGTGCTACGTCGGTGGATTCACCGGAATCGTCATCGGCGGTCTCGCTCTTGTAGAGGTCAGCGGAGATGGTGCTGTAGGAGGTGTAGTTGTCGGTGAAGTACTTTTGGATCTCGTCCTTCTTTACGGGAGAGG
>JAFSRK010000167.1 GCA_017446165.1 Ruminococcus sp. | reverse complement strand
TTCAAGCAGCAGCTCACAAAAGAAGAATGTGAAGCCATCCTGAGAACACAGCCCCGCGGGGTGCTGTCGCTTTCGGGCGATGACGGTTATCCCTACGGCGTGCCGATGAACTTTGTCTACGGCGACGGCGTCGTCTGGTTCCACTGTGCGCTGAGCGGTCACAAGCTCGACGCCGTGAGAGCGTGTGACAAAGCGTCGTTCTGCGTCCTTGATCAAGGCGAAAAGCCCGCCGACGACTGGGCGTACTACTTCAACAGCGTGATCCTCTTCGGCAGGATCCGCATCGTCGACGATGAAGAGAAGAAGCTCTCAGCCCTCAGACAGCTCGGGCTGAAATACTTCCCCACCGCGGAGGAAGTCGAAGAAGATATCCGAAAAAACGCCGCGCGCTGTCATATCCTCGCGCTGTCGGTCGAGCATATGACCGGCAAGCACGTTCACGAAAGGTGATACTATGGTTTTTGCAATTATCCTGATCGTCCTGCTGCTCGTCCTCTTGGGCGTGCTGTTCGCGATCTTCTACAAGGTTTTCTACAACCCCTATCCCGGAGCGGACGAGATCGAGGCCAAGCCGTTCCTCAAGGATCGGGAGATGTTCGACGAGATCACCCGCCAGGCGCGCGCGCTCGGCGATATCCCCTGCACCCGCGTGAACACCCGCTCCTATGACGGACTGCGGCTCTCCGGCCGCTATTATGCCGTGCGCGAGGGCGCGCCGCTGTGCATCTGCTTCCACGGATACCGCGGCTCGGCGCTGCGCGATTTCTCCGTGATGGGACAGTTCCTCCGAAACGAGGGCTACAACGTCATCATCGTCGATGAACGCGCCCACTTCAAGAGCGGCGGCCACACCATCACCTACGGCATCCGCGAGCGGCGGGACGTCCTCTCGTGGGTCGAATACGCGAACAAGCGCTTCGGAAAGGACATCCCCATCTACCTGTTCGGTATCTCGATGGGCGGCGGTACGGTGCTGATGGCGTCGGGGCTTGAGCTGCCCGACAACGTCAGGCTGATCTGTGCCGATTGTCCGCTCGACTCGCCCAAGGACATCATCTGTCACGTCGCGAAGTGGAGCTATCAACGCCCCGAGCTGCTCTGGCCTTTCGTGAGGCTTTCGGCGCTCGTGTGGGGACATCTGAACATGAAGAACGAGATCACCGCCGCGAACGCGGTGAAAAATGCCAAGGTGCCGATCCTGATCATCCACGGCGAGGCGGACGACTTCGTCCCCGCCTACATGAGCGAGCGGGTGTACAAGAACAACCCCGACCTGATCGAATACCACACCTTCCCCGGCGCGGTACACGGCGTGAGCTATTTTTCCGACACCGACCGCTACATCGCGATCGTCCGCGCGTTTATCAAGAAAAACGGATAATCATCAGAATAGCAAAAGCGCTTCCGCATTCAAACGGAAGCGCTTTAGCTATGTTAAGATTCTCTTCACAGATTCATTTAGTTTTTCGTTGTCGGCATACTTCAATATTGACTGAATAAAACCAGTCATGGCTTTGGGGCTTCTGAGTTCTTTTTCCGAGAAGCCTGACAACAATACATATTCGT
>JAFSRK010000166.1 GCA_017446165.1 Ruminococcus sp. | reverse complement strand
GGTTTTCGGCTTCGATATCGGCAAGCTGTGCATCGACTGCCGCGGCTGTATGAGCGGCAGGGAGCTGATGGACACGCTGCGCCGTGAGTATCACATCGAGTTGGAGGCGGCGCTCGGCGACTATGCGATCGCGATGACCTCCGTATGCGATACCGACGAAGGCTTTGATCGGCTGATCACCGCGCTGAGAGAGATCGACGGCAGGTGTGAAGCGAAAAAACACCCCGCCCGTAACGCCGCCTGTATCCTGCCGCAAAAGCGCTGTACCATCGGCGAAGCGATCAAGGCGAGCGGTGAGATGTGCGATATCTACGCGGCAGAGGGCAAGGTTTCCCGCGAATATCTCCGCGCCTATCCCCCGGGCGTACCGCTGATCGTCCCCGGTGAAGTGATCGACGGCGAGCTGCTCGATCAGCTCCGATTTCTCGAGGCGTGTGATAACGAGATTCTCACCGACAGCGCATCCTATCCGTTTATTTCAATAATCGGTTGACAAAGCATGCCCCGGCATGTTAAGATATATCTATATCAATCAAGGAGTTGACTATCATGAAAAGAATCAAGACTATTGAGACTCGTGACCTGAAGACCAGCGTCAAGACCGGCGGCTGCGGCGAGTGCCAGACCTCCTGCCAGTCTGCTTGCAAGACCTCCTGCGGCGTTGCTAACCAGCAGTGCGAGAAGTGCCTGAGCAAGAAGTAATTAAGCAGCCACTGATTCATTCCCGCCTGAAGGCTGGACACAATAAGGATCTTTCAGCCGTTATACCGCCGAGGTCTGACGGCTTTCCTTATGCGATATTTTCCTTGATCGGAGGAATACTATGATACACCGCTACAAGCAAAACGGATATAACATCGTCCTCGATGTTTTCAGCGGGAGCGTCCATGTGGTGGACGACCTCGCCTACGATATCATCGGCATGTATGAGAACACGGATACCGACGGGATCATCGCGGCGATGACCGAAAAATACGGCGTCGACGCATCCGAGATCCGCGACTGTATTGACGACGTCGAGGAGCTGAAAAACGAAGGCAAGCTCTTTACCGAGGACGAATATGAGGATCTCGCCTTTGACTTCAAGGCGCGCAACACCGTCGTCAAGGCGCTGTGCCTGCACGTCGCCCATACCTGCAACCTCAACTGTGAATATTGCTTTGCGAGTCAGGGCAAGTATCACGGCGACAGAGCGCTGATGAGCTTTGAGGTTGCGAAGCAGGCGATCGACTTCCTCATCGAGAACTCCGGCTCGAGAAGGAACCTCGAGGTGGATTTCTTCGGCGGCGAACCGCTGATGAACTTTGAGGTGGTCAAGCAGATCACCGCCTATTGCAGAAGCATCGAAAAGGAAAAGGGCAAGAATTTCCGCTTCACCCTCACCACCAACGGCGTGCTGCTCGACGATGAGGTCATCGACTTTGCGAACAAGGAATGTCACAACGTCGTTCTCAGCCTCGACGGCAGAAAAGAGGTCCACGACCGCCTGCGCAAAACCGTCAACGGCAAGGGCAGCTACGACACCATCGTGCCGAAGTTCCGGCACTTTGTCGAGAGGCGCGGCAACAAGGGCTACTACATCCGCGGCACCTTCACCCACAACAACACCGATTTCACCGAGGATATCTTCCACATGGCTGATCTGGGCTTCACAGAGCTTTCGATGGAGCCGGTGGTATGTCCTCCCGACGACCCCTATGCGCTGACCTATGACGACCTGCCCGTACTGTTCGAGCAGTACGAGATCCTCGCGAAGGATATGCTCCGCCGCGAGAAAGAGGGAAAGCCGATCACCTTCTACCACTATATGCTCGATCTCAGCTCCGGTCCGTGCATCTACAAACGCATCTCGGGCTGCGGCTCAGGCACCGAGTACATGGCGGTCACGCCGTGGGGCGATCTGTATCCGTGTCACCAGTTCGTCGGCTATCCCGACTACCTGCTCGGCAACGTCTATGACGGCGTGACGAATCCCGAGGTACAAAACGAGTTCAAGCTGTGCAACGCCTATGCCCGCCCCGATTGCAGGGACTGCTGGGCAAAGCTCTACTGCTCCGGCGGCTGTGCCGCGAACGCCTACCACGCGACAGGCTCGGTCACCGGCACCTATCAATACGGCTGTGAGCTGTTCAAAAAACGCATCGAATGCGCGATCATGATGAAGGTCGCACAGGCAGAAAATAATAATGAAAACGAGGTAACAGCATGAAAAAGAATCTAGGCGCGATCCCCGCGGTCTACCCGATGCCGGTACTGATGGTCGCGGCATACAACGAGGACGGCACACCCAACGTCATGAACGCGGCATGGGGCATGATCTGCGGAATGGACAAGATCGCCCTGTTCATCGACGAGGATCACAAGACCACTCAGGATATCCTGCAAAAGAAGGCGTTCACCGTCAGCATCGCCGACAAGGCGCACATGGACGTCGCCGATTTCTTCGGTATCGCGACCGGCAACAAGATGCCCGATAAGTTCGCAAAGACCGGCTATCACGCGACAAAGAGCGAGCGAGTCGACGCGCCGATCGTCGAGGAATTCCCCCTGACGATGGAATGTGAGCTGGCGGAGGTCGTCGACACCGAGAACATGTACTGCATCGTCGGCAAAATCGTCAACACCATGGTCGACGAAGAAACCCTCGACGAGAAGGGCAAGGTCGATCCCTCAAAGCTCGACGCGCTGATCTTCGACCAGTTCCGCTCGGGCTACTATGTCAGCGGCGAGCAGGTCGGCAAAGCTTGGAACGCCGGCGCAAAGCTGATGAAAGAAAGTAAATAAACCGGATATGCAAAGGGCTGTCGCACTATTTAGTGCGACAGCCTCTTTGTGTTATCACTAATGTATACCGTAGGGGCGACCATTGGTCGCCCGCAGAATAACGGGCGAGGATGTTAAATGATACTAAGTAGCAATAAAACACTTTAATATCTATTGCGGAGAATTCCGCATAACTGCGTTGTCGGTCTTGACAGGCGCCAGCCTGCCTGCGCCCTCCGCCTTGTTATGCGAAATTCTCCGCTAATATCTTTTTAAAGCTTTTTATTGCTACTTAGTATGAAATCCTCGGATAGGAATGAAATGCCCCTACATCAATGTTGCGATGTCGGGTTGTTCCGTAGGGGACGACAGCGACGCGGTGGCTGTTATTCCGCGCCCTTGAGCGCTTCGACCATGTCGATCTTTTTGTTCTTTCTCGCGACCATCAACCCCACCAAGAGGGATACGCCGAAGGTCAACAGGATGGACACGCCGTAGGTCAGGGGACCCAGCATGAGCTTCATCTCATATTCGCTCGCGAGCGCCGTCAACAGCCACTCGAGAACGCCCACGCCCGCGGGCAGTCCGATCACCACGCCGATCACGGTCAGCCAGATGTTCTGAGAGATCAGCAGGCGCCCGATGGTACGGTTGCGAAAGCCCAGCACCTTGAGGGTCGCCAGCTCGCGCGAACGCTCCACATAACTCATCAGCCCGAGGTTGTACAGCACGACGACGCCCAGCACGATCGCGGCGATCACGAGGATCAACACCATCGCGTCCATGATCTCGACGAAGCTGTTGAAGGTCTCCATCAGCTGGGTCTTGTCCTGCTTGCCCGAGATCAGCTCGCTGCTCCCGATCTCATCGGTCGACAGATCGGTATAGATCGCCGTGATGCTGTAGTCGACGCCGAGCTTTTCGGCGAGGGTATCGGTCATCGTGACGCTCTCGGTCATGACCGAGCGGTTATAGCCGATGACCTTCGCCCGATAGGTCTCTGTTTCGCCGTAGGGCGAGAACTCGACGGTGTCGCCGATCTTCGCGCGATCGCTCAGCCTCAGACAGAGGTACACGCCCTCGTCGGAGGGGATGATGCGTTTATTATCCTCGTCGATCAGGTTGAGCATGCCCTTCGGGTTATGGACGATGTCGAGCGAGACGGTGTCGCCGTCGAGGCTGATGCCGCTCAGACTCTCCCAGTCGCCGTCGAGATCCCCGGCGAGCGCCTTGGAATTCTTCAGATTCGCGTCGTCGACGAGGTTGACTTTCGTTGTGTAATTTGAGATATCATTGTCGAGCAGGTCGAGGAAGCCCGCCATCGTGTCACGCATACCGAGTCCGCCGACCATCAGCACCATGCACCCGACGATACCGAACAGGGTCATCGCGGAGCGGCTCTTGTGGCGGCTCAGGTCGCGGATGTTCCACTTGGTGCCGAAATGGAGCCTGTCCCAGAAGTGTGCGCGCTCGAGCAGCACCTTCTTCATCTTCTTCGGCGAGTAGGGGCGCAGCGCGTCCGCCGCCGTACCCTTGAGCTGTCGTCTGACGGACAGATAGCTGATCAGCGTCAGGAAGACCAGCACCGCCGCCATCACGGGATAGCAGAACGCAGGGATCGCGGCGCTCCAGTCGGGCATGTCGAAGTAGGTCCCCATCATGCCGTTCTCGCTCATGATGACCTTGCAGACGGCGTAGCCGAGTCCCACGCCGAGCAGTGTGCCGACAACACCGATGAACAGTCCGTAGGAGGTGTAGTGGATCAGAATCCGGCGGTTTTTGAAGCCCAGCGCCTTGAGCGTTCCGATCTGGGTCTTCTCCTTGGTCGCGATGCGGTGCATCGTAGTCACCATCGTGAGGATCGCGATCGCAAGGAACAGCACCGGCAGCACCGAACCCATCGTCTTGCCCTCCTCGGCTTCGCCCATCGCCTCGCTGTAGACGACATGGTCGTCCTTGGAGGTCACCATGATGGTGCGGTCAAGGGCTTTTTTGACGGCGTTCTCGAGGCTCTGTTTATCGAGGTCGGACAACAGGTTGATCTGGGCATAGACCTTGGTCTCGGCGTCGGTCAGCAGGTCGTCCGTGATGAAGAGCTCCGTCAGGCTGTCGTCGAGCATTTCTTCGGGTATGCCCGACTTTTTCAACTCGTCGACATAGGTCGATCTCGCCTTGTTTTTCAGCGCCGTTTTGAGCTTAGCCGGAGAGATATAGGCGTAGCCGAAGGTGTTATAGTCGGGCATGAGCTGGTTGGTGTCGGCGACACAGATCATATGCTCGCCTGACTTGATCAGACCGACGATCTCGCCGCTGATTTCGTCGCCCCGAAAATCAAGGGTCAATGTATCGCCGATCGCGTAGTCGTTTGCGGCGGCAAATTTATCGGACAACCAGAAGCCGTCGCCGTTTTCATCGTAGGGCGCGCCGTCGATCACCGTGAAGGTCGAGACGGTGTAGTTCTCGCTGACGTCAAGCGCGAGCGACTTGTTCTTCTCGCCTTTGATATCGAGGTTGACCGAGAGATAGCGCGTCGCGGCGTCAACGCCTTCGATCTCTCTGATCTTCCCGAGGTCCTCCGCGGTGAAACCGCTCTCTTCATAGAGGCGGTAGTCGGCGTAGTTCGTTTCGTCAAAGAACTTGCCTGTGTCGTATTCGATCGTCGCCCACTCCATATTGAAGCCGAGGAACATGCCGACGCCGAGGGTCATCATGATGATCATCGAAATGAACTGCGCCTTGTAGCTCCACGCGGTGCGGAACAGCTTTCGTATCAGCATTACCACTCCACCTCGTCAGCGCTCATGGGGTTCTCCTGCTCGGCGATCGAGCGGATCCTGCCGTTTTTCACACGGATGACAACGTCCGCCATCTTGGCGATATTCTGGTTATGGGTGACGATGACGATGGTCTTGCCGTAGTCCTTCGCCATCGAGAGCAGGAGCTTGAGTACCATGACGCCGGTTTCGGAGTCGAGTGCGCCGGTCGGCTCATCGCACAAAAGGATCTTCGGATTCTTTGCGAGGGCGCGGGCGATGGAGATGCGCTGCTGTTCGCCGCCGGACAGCTCCGAGGGGAAGTTGTGCAGGTGATCGCTCAGCCCGACCTCGGCGATCATCTTTTTCGCGTCGAGTGCATCGGGGGCGATCCGCGAGACCAGCTCGACGTTCTCATAGACCGTCAGCGTCGGGATCAGGTTGTAGAACTGGAACACAAAGCCGACCGTCGCCGCGCGGTAGTCGGCAAGCTCGTTGTCGGTCAGGGTGCTGATGTCTCTGCCGCCGACGGTGATCCTGCCCGATGTGGGGCTGTCGAGACCGCCGAGCAGGTTCAAGAGGGTGCTTTTGCCCGCGCCGGAGGGTCCGAGGATGACGACGAATTTTCCCTCGTCGAGCGTGAAGCTGACGTCGTCGAGCGCTTTCAGCTCATGGTCGCCGCTCCGATAGATTCTCGTCACGTTTTCAAATGCTACGATAGCCATCATTTCCTCCCGAACAGCGATTTCCTGACATACGGCTCGGACTGTATGCCGAGTACCTTGTAGCCGGTTTTGCCGATGCTGTCGCGCAGAGCGGCTTCATCGAGCGGCTGTTCGCTGATGATCTCGGCGGTACCCTTTTTATGGGATGAAGCGACCTTTTTGACGGTGAAGCGCTGACGGATCGTGTCGTTGACATGGCTCTCGCACATCGAACACATCATGCCGTCGATGGTAAGCGTTGTTTTGATCATAATACCCTCCGTAAGTTTTACAGTATAGTTAGTTTAGGCTAACCTATAGACAAAAAAGAAAGCCTTACGGGTTAGCTGAGTCTAACTATTAGTATAATACGTCCTCCCCGATTTGTCAAGCAAAGAGGAGCCCGCTGTATAGAAAAACAGGGCTGTCGCAGTTTTAGTGCGACAACCCTTGTGCTATCTCTGTGACGTATGATACATCCGCGAAGGTCGCCCGCAGAATGACGGGCGTGATCATCAAGGCAGGCGGTTGTAGTCGTCCTCGTCGACCGCCTCGCACCACTCGGTGCTTCCGCCCTCGGCGGGGACTTCGATCGCGAGGTGCTGGAAGGCGCTGTCCTTCGCGGCGCCGTGCCAGTGTTTAACGTTCGGGGGGATATTCACGATATCGCCCGCCTTCAGTGCGCGCGCTTCTTTTCCCCACTCCTGGTACCAGCCTCTTCCCGCGGTGACAAGCAGGATCTGACCGCCGGCGTTCTCGGCATGGTGGATATGCCAGTGATTGCGGCACGCAGGCTCGAAGGTCACGTTGCCGATGGCGACCTGATCGAGCGTGAGCATGTTCAGATAGCTGGTGCCGTCAAAGAACTGTGCGTAGGCGGTGTTCTCGCTGCCGACAGGAAAGATACTGTTCTCAAATAATGCTTTCAGTTCCATATGATCATCCTTTCTGATTGATATTTTCGTAGGCTTTGTTGATGCAAGTGATGGCGTTAAGGCTTCTGGGGTAGCCGATATACGGCACACACTGGGACACGACGGCGATCAAAAAATCCCTGTCGTTGCCGAGGTTCATGTTACCCGCCGCGTGAGCGATCAACTGAGGCTCACAGCCGCCCTGAGCCGCGATGAAGCAGAAGGTGATCATCTCGCGCATTTTCAGATCAAGCCCCGTGCGGGTGTAGTAATCGCCGAAGCAGTTGCCCGCGAGCCACAGGTTGATGTGACCGTTCTTCCAGAAATCGCGCATCTGCTCGCCGAAGATATCCACCTGAGCCTGAGTGCCTTTTTCGCGGCGGTTCTCGGTCGTGGTGGTCGACTGACCCTCGAGCGGGATCTCAATGCCTTGCGCCATAAAGATCTCGTTCACCGCATTCAAGAACGGATAGACCCTGCCGATACCGAGATACGCCGTCGCCTGATAGACGGTCTCCTTGATCTCGACGGGCGTGACGCCGAAGTTCAGCGCCGCCTCGGTCATCACGCGGAATTCATCGAGTCCCTGACAACCGAGCAGGGTCGCGAGGATCGCGAGGAACCGCGTCTTGTTATCGAGTCCGACGCCCTCCTGATTGATCACCTCGTCAAAGGCGAAATTCTTGAATCGTTCGACGAACTCCGGATCGGTCCGGGCAAGTGATGGCTCGCCGCCGGGGAACATCTTCTCATAGTATTTCTTCGCAAATTCACTGACAGCCATAGTTACCTCCCTGTCAAATTCATACCCTTACTATATCAAAAAACAGGTGATAATTCAACAGGCTTTTGATGATACCTCTTTCTGTTTGACAAGAGCCGTAAATATGGTACACTAATAGCAGAACACACAGGGAGGCGAGAGAATGGATCAGATCATCATCCACGTTGATATGGACGCATTCTACGCCTCTGTCGAGGTGCGGGACAATCCCGCCCTCAAAGGCAAGCCGCTGATCATCGGGTCGCTGCCCTCGGAGCGCGGCGTGGTCGCGACATGCAGCTATGAGGCCCGCCGCTACGGCGTTCATTCCGCGATGAATATCAAGGAGGCGTACCGCCGCTGTCCGAAGGGCGTCTATATGCACCCGAACTTCGAGAAATACCGCGCGGTGTCGGCACAGCTCCACGAGATCTGGGACTCCTACGCCACGGCGAGTGAGGCGATCGCGCTGGACGAAGCCTACCTCGACGTCACCGAGCGGGCAAAGACCTTTGACGGAGCGCGTGAGATCGCCCGCGCGATCAAGCGCCGCACCCTCGAGGAGCTGGGGCTGAGCTGTTCGGTGGGACTCGCCTACTCCAAGACCGCCGCCAAAACCGCCAGCGAGGAAAAGAAGCCCGACGGCTACTTTGAGATCCCCGATCGGCAGGCGTTCGTCGAGCTGATGATCGACCGCGACGTCCGCGCGCTCTACACCGTCGGTGCAAAGACCGCCGAAAAGCTCTACTCAGCGGGCATCCGAACCGTCCGCGATATTCAGGAGAAGCAGGACACGGTCGTCGCCCTGCTCGGCAAACAGGGTCAATGGCTGACACAGCTCGCCTATGGTATCGACAACCGTAAGGTCGAGCCGTACCTTCCCCAGAACGCGAAGTCCATCAGCCGCGAGCTGACCTTTCAACAGGACGTCGACAACGACGCCCTGCTCATGGATGTGCTGTTCCTGCTCGCGCTGTGCGTGGAGCATCGCGCGAAACGCTACAAGCTCTACGGCAGGGGCGTGTCGCTGAAGATCACCTTCGCCGACATGAAGAGCATCACCCGCTCGAAGGCGACGGCGACCTGTGAGAACGCGATGGACATCTACCGCGAGGCGGTCGGGCTGCTCGGTCAGGTCGAAAAACGTCCCATCCGACTGATCGGCACGGGCATCTATAACCTTTCGACCGAGGGCGGCAGACAGCTCAGCTTTGACGACCTTTCAAAGGATATCGAGCAGGACCGCGCCGATGAGCTGAAAGCGCAGTTCAGGCTGCTCGAAGAACGCTATCATCTCGACTTCGAGGGACATCTCGAGCAGATCTACCGGGGCGAGACGCTCCACCGCACCGCCGAATATATGCGTAAGCATTTTCCGACATAAAGATCCCGCTATCCGAACAAGATAGCGGGATCTTTTCGTTTCTTATTCTGCGCCGAGCAGTCGCTTCCATGTGTCCGAGCCGACGACGCCGTCGACCGCGATGCTCTGCTTCTTCTGGAACGTTCTGACGGCGTGATCGGTGTTCGCGCCGAAGACGCCGTCCACCGTCAGCGCTTTGTTGTCGCCGCCGCGACAGGAAAGGGCGTTGAGCAGTCGTTGCAGGGTCTTGACCTGACTGCCGCTGTCCTGATAGCCCGATCGGGCGAGGTAGCTCAGCGTCAGCGACGCGGATGCCGCTTTGTCCGAGGATGTGTCAACAGCCGCAGGTTGAGCGGAGCCTCCGCCGATCACGGCGGGATCCTCGATGAGGTTCATGTCCACATCGCCGCTGACGCCCGCGACCCTGCCCTCGCTCGAATACTGCCAGATGTCACAGGCGATGGTGTGTCTGCTCGCCCAATGCGCGAGCCAGACGGAGTACCGCGCGCGGATCGTGTCGTAGTCGAGCTGACGCAAAAAGCCGTCGGGATTCGAATAGACGCCCGCGCGATATCCGCCCGCGATGATCGTGTCACAGAAGCTGCACGCCATCTGTGTCAGCGTACCCTTTGACAACTTGTTCTGCTCATCCTCTTCCATATCATAGTAGATCGGAAGATCGAAGGACTTCCCCTTGATGCAGGCAAGGCATGCTTTCGCCTCTTTTTCCGCGTCCGTGACGCTCATGGCGTAGCTGTACCAATAGGCGCCGATCTTCAGCCCCACCGCCTTTGCGCCGCGATAGTGGTTCTCGAATTCGTTGTCTTTCTGCGCGGCTTCCCTGCCGTAGCCCGCACGGATGATCACCGCGGTGATACCCGCCGCCTTCACCTTTTTGAAGTCGATGTTCGACTGCCATGTTGAGATGTCGATCGCTTTCATATCCGCCTCACTTTCTGATTTTCAGCTTCATGACCTCGTTCATTACGCGCTCGGCGGTGCCGTCGCCGCCGCAGTCGCGGTAAGGGATCCACAGATAATCATGAAGCATTTCGTACTCGTCCTTGGTGATCTCGCCGCGCTCGATGTAGGACATCCCGAGATGCACGATCCTGTCGCACGCGAGTCCCAGCAGCAGCTTGTCCTGAGCCTTGCGGTTGTCCGCGCGCTTCATCAGAAACGCCCAAAAGCCCGACGACGCCAGTATCCCGAGCGCGCCGCTGAGGATCGCCGGCCACACGGTCGGATCACCCTGCATTTCTATCACTGTTCATTTTACAAATCTCCTTTTCGATTTGCCTCTCAACCATGCCTAGGCAGCGTAAAAGGTTGCATAGTAATACGCAACGATCCCGCGGGGATGCAAAATAAAAATTACCCCTTTTCATTTTCGGCGTTTGCGATTATAATAGAATCAAATTCATTGACAGGACGGATCATATGAAAAGAATCTATCTTGTCCTGCTGTCGGTCGGAGCGATGATCTGTGCGATGGCAGCAGGCTTTTTCTTCAATCAGAGCGCGCCGAAGCGCGGCGCGGTATTCGCGGTGTTGGCAGGCATCCTCCTGCTGATGCTGCTCGCGGGATATCTTCTGAACCGCCAGAAGGAGGCGGCGCGCAAAAAGAATCCCCGGACCCTTTCGACCCGCTCCGCAGAGCCTCCGGCGCTGAACATCGCGCTGTACAGCGAGCTGAACCGTCTGATCGACGAGACAAAGGATATCAACCCCTATCTGCGCGGCTGCGGCGCTCCGGGCGGCATCGTCAAGAGCGTCAACGTCGGCGGCACCACCAACTGGTATATGCACAAGGGCGACCTGCTCTACAACGAGTTCGCCGCCGATTATCCCCACGGCGAGATCCCGAAGGTCACCCATCCCTGTATCCAAAGTCAGCGCACCGTGACGTCCGACGACGGCGCGACCGACACCCATATCCTCAAAATCGACCTCAACAAGCTGCTCTATGAATGGGGTCAGAAGCATCCCCAAAAGCGCAAGTACATGAACGTCATCCGCATGGTCCTCAACGAGTCGCTGATCCAGGACACCCCGACGGACGAGAACTCGTTCCTCAACAAGTCCATCGAGGAGGTCCGCGCGATCAAGAAAGCCTACAAAAAGGATCCCACCAAAAAGAAACGCCGCAAGCACGGCGAAGAACAGCCATGATCAAAGGAGGTTGACGATATGGCGCTGAGAATCCCCGACGACCAGATGAAATACCTGCGCCTGCTCTCCGAGAAATACCCCACGCTCCGCTCGGTCACGCGCGAGATCATCAACCTGACGGCGATCCTCAATCTGCCGAAGGGTACCGAGCATTTCATGAGCGATCTGCACGGCGAATACGAGGCGTTCTGCCACATCCTCAACAACTGCTCCGGCGTCATCCGCGAGAAGGTCGAGGCGCTCTACGGCGACACGCTCAGCCACGACGAGATCAAGGAGATCTGCACCCTGATCTACTACCCCGACCGCAAGCTCAGGCTGATCCGCCGCGAAAAGCACATCGACCGCGACTGGTACCGCACAACGCTCGAGCGCATGCTCGAGATCGCGCGCGTGTTGTCCTCCAAGTACACCCGCTCGAAGGTCCGCAAGGCGATGCCCGAGGACTACGCCTACATCATCGACGAGCTGCTCCACGCCCAGCGCGACGAGGACAACAACCAGGTGCGCTATCACAACAACATCCTCGACTCCATCATCAATATCAACGCCGATGACTTTGTCATCTCGCTCGCGGGGCTGATCAAGCGCCTCGCGGTCGACCGGCTTCACATCGTCGGCGATATCTACGACCGCGGCGACTCCGCCGACAAGATCCTCGATCTGCTGATGACCCACCATTCGCTCGACATCGAATGGGGCAACCACGACATCCTGTGGATGGGCGCAGCATGCGGCAGCGACGCCTGTATCGTCGGCGCGGTACGCAACTGTATCAACTACCACGCGACCCGCACCCTCGAGAGCGGTTACGGCATCAGCCTGAGAACACTGTCGGGCTTTGCCCGCGACACCTATCCCGAAAAATCATCCGAGAAGGCCGCCCTGCACGCGATCACCGTGATTCAGTTCAAGCTCGAGGGTCAGATCATCCTGCGCAACCCCGAATACCGCATGGAGGATCGGCTCCTGCTCGACAAGATCGACCGCGAAACCGGCACGGTCACCGTCGGCGGCAAGACCTACGCCCTCAACGAGACCTCCTTCCCGACCGTGGATCCGTCCGATCCCTACGCCCTGTCCGAGGGCGAACAGGCGGTGATGGACGATCTGCGCGCGTCCTTCCTCGGCAGCGAAAAGCTGAGAAAGCACACCGCCTTCCTCTATGACAACGGCGGCATGTATCGCATCTATAACGGCAACCTGCTCTACCACGGCTGCGTCCCGATGAACGACGACGGCTCCTTTCGCGAGGTTGAGTTCTTCGGTGAGAAGTTCAGCGGCAAGGCGTTCTTCGACATGGCGGACACCATCGCCCGCCACGCCTACTACGGCACGAGCAAGAACATCAAGGGACTCGACTTCATGTGGTACCTGAGGTGCGGCGAGAACTCGCCTCTGTGCGGCAGGCTGACCAAGGGCTTTGAGCGCGCGTTCATCGACGACAAGAGCGCATGGAGCGAGCCGAAGAATCCCTATTACAGCCACTACTACAACAAGGAAACCTGCGAAAAGATCCTCAAGGAATTCGGGCTGACCTCGCCCGCCTCCCACATCGTCAACGGCCACACCCCCGTCAGAACCGTCAAGGGCGAGCTGCCCATCCGCGCCGACGGAAAGCTGTTGGTCATCGACGGTGGCTTCTGCAAGAACTATCACGAGACCACCGGCATCGCGGGCTATACCCTGATCTATAACTCCCACGGGCTCAGACTCAAGGCGCACCGTCCGTTCCGCACGATCGACGAGGCGCTGCGCGAGAACCGCGACATCCACTCGAACTCCGAGATCGTCGAGACCGAGCATCGCCGCATGATGGTCGGCGACACCGACGTCGGCGAAGGTCTGCACGCTCAGATCGCCGATCTCTACAGCCTGCTTGAGATATACCGCAGCGGCGTGATCACTCCTCGCGACCCGGAATAACCGTAAGAAAATCGTGCCTTCGGCACGCAATTTTCGTATTGCCATCGCCCGTGCGCACATTCAGTGCGCTACTGGGCGGGTACTATAAATCTTTTTTACTTTATAAGAAACGAGCAGTTTTTTATAAAGCAAAAAATAACCACCGTGTTTTTCAAGCACGGTGGTTTTCTTCATGAATCAATATCAGTAATTGTCGTAATTATCCTCGTCGATATAGCGGTCGGTGTAGTCGCGGCGGGGACTCTGCTGTCCGCCGTAGGGCTGCTGGTACTCCTGCTGCTCCAGCCCGTAGCGTACATCCTTGATATGGTTGTTATAGCCCAGCGCGATCTTCGCGTCCAGGATATAGCTGATAAACGTCACGATCGCGATCAGCATCAGCAGGATGATGATCGGAAGTCCCTTTTCGGCGACATACATCGCAGCGTTCATGGCGTTCGCGTCGCCGTTTGACTGAGTGACGAACTCCGGCAGACGCTTGAAGAGGATCAGCGCTCCCGCCGTCGCCAAAACAGTGAAGAAGCCGCCGATCGCACGGATCACCGAGAAAACGCCGAACGCCTTCGCGCCGTTATTCTTCAACTCGGTAGTCTTTGCGGTGGTGTTGATCGAGCCGATATAGACCCTGTAGACGATCGCGATGATCATCAGGATCACACACGCGAGGACGGTGCCGCCCATATTCAGGAACATCGAGACCGTACTCATGCGCGAGGTCGTGCTGTGAGTCGTATACTCGTGGATGGTGAGGATCACGGACGCTGCGATGCCGCCGACGGTGGCGAGGATCGTGCAGATCATCTCGATGACCGCGAGGATGTTCAGCATCGTCAGTCCGGCGTCGGGCTGGGACGCGCGATCCTCGTTACGGCTCTTGAAATAGATGATGAAGTAAGCGATCGCAAGCAAGAGCATCGGGATCGTCGCGACAAAGATCGCGATCATGGTCGCTGTCATGCCGGTCTGAACAGCGTTCTGATCCGCCGACGCGCCTGCCGCGCGACGCGCGACCTCAGCGAAGAAATCGCCCGCGCCGAGATTCAGCGTGATGAACAGACAGACATACAGGACCGCCATGAGTCCCCGCGCGAACACCGCGCCGGATCTCATATATTCCTTGACGATCGCATTATTTCTTTGAACAGGGTATAAACGTGCCATCATTGACCTCCTTGATTCCCTTTTGTTCTATTATATCATTCGGCGCGGTAAAGCGCAACAACACAAATCATTTTTTTGCAAACAAATCGCAATAGATCATCCGGTCGTCATCCTTGAACACATTGAAGATGACCTTGATACCGCTGCCTGTTGTTTTTTTGTACTCTCTGACTGTCGACACGGCGATCTGAGCCGCCTCATGCTGTGGGAATCCGAATACGCCTGTGGAGATACAGCAGAACGCGATGCTCTCACAGCCGTTTTCCTCCGCGAGCTTCAAGCAAGAAAGGTAACAGCTTTTCAGCAGTTCACAGTGTTCCTCCGTCAGCCGGCCGCCGACGATCGGTCCGACCGTGTGCAGGACATATTTTCACGGCAGGTTATAGGCGGGGGTGATCTTCGCCCGACCTGTCGGCTCCTCATGCCCCTGCTCGCTCATGATCTCGTGACAGCGATATCTCAGCGCGAGTCCCGCCGCGCTGTGGATGCAGTTTACAATCCCCATCCGAATCACACATTTGGGCAGGAAGGGGTGAAACGCAGGTTTTATCTGCGTTTTCAGCCCCTTCGAATAACTCGGTGTAATCCTCGTCGGTACAGCCCTTGATGAAGATATGGCAGACGCGTTCGCCGTTCTCGGTGGTAACATAGATTCGTTCCACTACCGATCGGATCAGCGAGGTCAAGACCTCCGGCGTCGCTTCCTTTGCGTATTCCTCAAAGGACATGAGTATCTTTCTGATCTGCCTCAACTCATTTTCGAGGGTATGCGATTCGCTCCTGAGCGCCTCAATCCTGCTTAGGATCGCCTGTTGCTTTTCAAGCTCGTCCTTGAGGTTGTTGATGTCATCCTGATAGAACGGCTTGATATCGTCGTCAGCCTCGCG
>JAFSRK010000165.1 GCA_017446165.1 Ruminococcus sp. | reverse complement strand
TTCGCGTCCTGAAACTCGTCAACCATGATCTCGCTGAAACGTCGGGAGATCTCCTCGGCGAGCGGGGTGCGCCGTAGGGTATTTTCATCTACCAACAACTCAACCGCCCAATGCTCGAGATCGGCGTAGTCCGCGAGGTTGCGGTCGCGTTTGAGGGCTGTATAGTTCTCCCTGAACAGCCGCACCGCCTTGAACAGCACTCCGGCATAGCTCTTCAACAGCTCGATCTCGTACAGGAACATCGCCTCATCCTGAGCGTCGAGCTTCTGCAGTCTTGCGACGACCTCCTTGAAGGCGTCGCGGGCGGAGGCTGCTTCGAGCTTCAAGGGGTGATCGGAATAACCCCGCACAACGAACCTGCCCTTGACAAAGGACGACAGTGCTTCATGGATATCGTCCCAGTGTTCGGACTGTACGGCGGCTTTCAGCCGGTCGAGGAAATCGCGGTCGCCGTCAAAGAGAGCGTGCGCCTTCTCGTACAACCCGGTATCGAGCGAGATCGCGCCCACAGCGCGGTCATAGAGGCTCTCCATATAGTCGAGCGCCTCGGCAGTATAGTCGCTGATAATCCTGCCCCACACAGAGGTGGAGGCGTCGGTGAAATCGTTAAAATAAGCGAGCTTCTCGTCGAGCCATCTCTCGGGGAAGGGATGGGACATGATGAAATCATAAAGGCGGTTGATGTTCTCTTCGAGCGCGGTATCGCTCTTGGAGGACGCGAAGGTCTCGACCAGCACATAAAAGTTCGGATCACCCTCGGCATACATGCTGTCGAGCGTCAGGCGCATCGCATCGGCACGCATCACTGCAAGCTCGCCGCTCTCGCCGATACGGTATTTGCGGTCGATGTCAAGTTCATAGAAATATTCGCGTGCAAGCGACGAGCAGAACGAGTCGACGGTCGAAATGTTCGCCTTGCAAAGCAGCGCCTGCTGGCGGGCGAGTCCCGCGTCGGCGGGGTTCTCGCGGATGCACTCGGACAAAGCGTTATAGAGGCGAACTCTCAGCTCCGCCGCCGCAGCGCGGGTATAGGTGACGATCAACAGGCGGTCGACGTCAACGCGCCGCTCGGGGTCGGGATCGGTGACCATACGGATGACGCGCTCGACAAGCACGGTCGTTTTGCCGGAGCCTGCCGCCGCGGAAACGATGACCGAGCCACCGCGCGCGGTGATCGCGCTGAGCTGGTTATCCGTCCACTGTCGGGTCTTTCCCATCGTTGTCCTCCTCTCCCGAAAGCTGACCGAACAGCTCCGCCTTTGATAAATGCTTGCCCTCGCGATAGGGCGCGTCGTCATCCCTGAGACAGACCGCGCGATAGCGGCAGTACTTGCACGCGTCATAGTCGCCTTTGAGCGGCAGGGCGTCGACGTTGCCGTCAAAGAGCGACTCAGCCATCTGGGTAACGAGGGCGTCGATGCGCTTCGTGATTGCGCCGAGTTCCTCGAGCGTCGCGAGCGAATTCGCTCCCGAGGTGACCTTGTCGCCGCTGAGCTTCACGGGGATGAAGATTCCCCTGCCGTCATGCTCCATCGCGGTGATGATCTTGTTGTCCTCGAGGATAATGCCCTTCATGGTGTATTTTTCGGCGAGCTTCCTGCGAACGGCGCCGTCATCGGCTGTGCCGTCGGCAGATACCGTCGGAGATACGGCAGGCATATACAGTACGCCGGCGGGAGTCAGCTCGCCGCCGTAGCGTGCCGATGCTCCGCGCTCGACCGCCGAGAGATACAGGAACATCTGCAGATTGATTCCGTAGTAGATATCGCTGAGGTTGAATTCCTTGGTGCCGGTCTTGTAGTCGACGACGCGCACATATTTCACGCCATCCAGCTCACAGAGGTCGACGCGGTCGACGCTGCCGCGAACGGTCAGACTCAGACCGTCATCAAGGTCGATATGGTAGGCAGGGATATCGTCGCCGATTCCCAGCTCATAGTCGACAGGGGTAAAGTCGCTCTGGGAGAATTCCTCGAGCAGGTGCAGGATCAGCCGCGCGGCGGTCGACTTGATCCGATAAAACAGGTAAAGGAACCGCTTGGATTTATCCTGCTCGCCGCCGAAGTGGGTCTCGAGGTAGCCGTCGAGGATATCGGAGACCTCATTCGCGACAAAGTCCTCGGTCATCGAGGGGAACGCTGAGCGTTCATACTTTCCGAAGAACTGCTCGAACACATAGTGGATCATCGTACCGTATTCGAGGGCGTTCATCTGGGCTTTTCTGCGTTCCTTGGTGCGCAGTCCGTACTCACAGAAATAGCGGAACGCACAGTTGTGATAGGCTTCGATGCGGGTCGACGACAGGCGCATCTCGGCGCCGAACAGCTCGCGCGTCAGGTTGGGCGCGGTGATGCGGCGGCGGGTGCGATCAGACATGGAATCGATCGCCGATATCAGCGGCGCAAACTTCTCGTTATCAGCGAAATAACTGCGCAGAGCGGCGATATCTCCGGAGCGGCTGCGGCGGCGTGTGATCAGGTAATCGAACGCCGCGCGCTCACAGTAAAGGCGCTCGGTGATCGGAATGGTATCGAATGACTGAAATCGGAGCTCGGGGACACCGAGACGCAGCTCGGTGACGATATCGGAGGGGGTCAGCTTTTCGCCGACCAGATCCGCGGTATAATACGAGATGAACAGACGCTCGGACGCGGCGGTCAGCGCGGTGTAGGCATAGTAACGTTCGGTGGAGAACAGCTCGCTGACGGAGTCCGACAGCGGCAGG
>JAFSRK010000164.1 GCA_017446165.1 Ruminococcus sp. | reverse complement strand
GTAAATGACCATCAGGATGGAAGCGATCGCAACCGCTGTCAGACACTTCAAGAGGAACGAGAAGCCCATGGAAGCCTCAACCGAGGAGGTCTCCTGGTATTCGAAGTTGTTGTCGGGGAATTCCTTCACCAGTGTTTCGGTGATGGACTTCTGCAGGTCGGTCTCAATACTCTCGTTACCGGAGAACTCGACCGAGATTGCATATGCGTCCTGATCCTCCGTGTTGTTCATGATGTCCTTGGTGACGGTGAACGAAACGGTGTGATCGGGGGTCGCCTTCTGGATGGTATCCTGCAGCTTTGCTTCGTCGATCTCACCGACGAAGTTGTAGGAGATAACGGTACCGCCTCTGAACTGGATGTCAAGGGTCGCACCGAAGATGATGTTGCAGATCAGGCCGATGGCGATGATCGCCAGAGAGATGCCGAAGAAAATCTTGCGCTTACCGATGAAGTTCAAAGTCTTTTTCATTTGCCGACACCTCCAAACAGCCATTTTTTGCGCAGGAATTTAATTCCTACGATGCTCTTGAGCATGACGCGAGAGAGCCATACGCCCATGATGAAGTTGGAGATAGTACCCATCAGGAGGGTGTAACCAAAGGCGTAGATGGTACCGGTGGTGGACTGACCGAAGATGAAGGAGAGGATGTTGGACGGTCCGAATACCAGCATCAGGATGATGGATACGATGACGACGGTCATGTTACCGTCGATGATAGCGGACAGGGAGTTCTTGGTACCCTGTTCGATCGCGGAGTCAAGCGTCTTGCCGCTCTTGAATTCTTCCTTGATACGCTCGGCAGTGATGATGTTCGCGTCAACACCCATACCGACAGACAGGATTAGACCGGCGATACCGGGCAGAGTCATGGTGAAGGAGTTGAACACGCCGAAGAAGCGGGTGACCGCCGCAACGGACAGAGCCATCTGACCGACCAGCGCGATGACGGCGATGAAGCCGGGAACGCGATAGCGGATGATCATGAAGAGCGCGATCAGGATGAACGCGATGATCGCAGCGTAGCCCATCGCAGTCAGAGAGTTCTGACCGAGGGTGGGGCTGATACCGCTGTAGGAAGCAACCGTCAGGGTAAAGGGCAGCGCACCGCCGTTGATCTGGTTGGCGAGCTTTGTCGCGCTCTCAGCGTCAAAGTTACCGGTGATCTGAGCGGAGCCGTCGGTGATGTGCGCCTGAACGGTCGGAGCAGACAGGAGCGTATCATCCATGTAGATGGAGATCGCCTTGCCGAGGTACTCCTCGGTGATATCGGCGAACTTCTGTTTGCCGTCGCTGTTGAGTTCAAGAAGTACCATGTACTCGTTATTCTCGGTGTTAACGCGCGCAGAAGCGGACTCGACCGCAGAGCCGTCCATGACCTCTTCCCCATCCGGGTTGCGGAAGGAGAGGTGAGCGGTAGCCGCGAGTTCATCGACAGCAGATACCGGGTCGAAATCGGTGGTGTCCTCTTTCCACGGGAAACGCACGATGATGCGCTTGCTGCCGTAGTCGGAGTACAGCTCGTAGTCGGTGATACCCTGGCTTACCATACGGGTCTCAATAATCGACTTGGCAGAATCGATCTGCTCGTTCGTGATCTCTGAATCTTTCGCATCCGCACCCTCAGAGTCAGCGGTCGCGTTGTCAGTGCCGCTCGACTTGATCTCGTCGGGCTTAAAGGTTGCCTCGACGCCGCCGCGGATGTCAATTCCCCATCGGATATCCGACAGACCCTTGACAGCGGTCTGCTGGACGTCGCCCTCATAGTACTTCACGCCGATAAATGCCGAACAGGCGAAAAGCAGAATGAGGATGGCTACGATGAAGAATACAGGCTTAGGAATTCTTTTCATGCCTTGAACCTCCATAAATTTTTAAAGAATGACAGCTGAAATGCCATATCTTGTGCGTTTTGGGGACAATGACACAACATAGTCATTCTATCACAACATGCTAATTATACAGACTTCGTTTGAAAAAGTCAATAAAAGTGAGTGAATATTACAAAAAAGTAATCTATCAGTGAAGAAAGTTCGTTTAATATTCCAAGCGGGAATTATCAAAGCGTTTTTATTCTGATTAAGAATTATAAACGTGCTGAAACGACCTTGCGATCAGCTACATTCATGATGACTCACAAAAAAACAGCTCCCCAAACGGAGAGCTGTTGATATTACCTATAATAGTAATTGTTGTAATTGTAGTTGTACTTGCGTTTCTTGTAGCCGCCGTTGCGCATTGAGCAACCGACCTTGAGAAATCCGAGTACCTTCGAATCGGCAAGATGGATATTCTGCAGGGCGTTCTCGATATCGCCGTGGGTGGTGACCTTCTCGCGCACGACCAGCACATATCCCGCGACGAAGTCCTTGAGCAGCAGGGTATCGGCGACAACGCCGAGAGGCGGGGTATCCATGATGACGTAGTCATAATCCTGCTTCGCCTTATTGATCAGCTCCGCAAAGATCGGAGATGCAATCAGCTCGGAGGGGTTGGGCGGGATCGCGCCGGAGGTGAGGACGTCGAGATAACTGATAACCTCATGATGCACTGCCTTCTCAAACGAACCCATCTGAGCGATGACGTCGGACACGCCGGTTTCGTTCGGTATCTTTAAGAGGTTGTGCAGATTCGGACGGCGCAGGTCGGTATCAATCAGCAGCACGCGCTTGTTCATCTTAGCAAAGGAGATCGCGAGGTTGACGGTCGCGGTACTCTTGCCCTCGCCCTTTGACCATGATGTGACCGCAACGCAGTTATTATCAGCGGCAGTGAGCGAGAACACGAGGTTGGTACGGGCGATCTTGTAACCCTCGACGATAGCGAACTTCGAATCGTTGCTGATGACGTTCTTCGGCTTGTCCATGCCGGAGTCAACTTTCTTTTTCTTCATGCTCAGCTTCATTTCTTCTTCGCACCGCCTTCCGCTTCAAAGTCGATGATCTCGGCGAATACCGGGATCTCATACTGTTTGTAGAGGTCATCACCGGGCTTGATGGTGGTGTCGACAATCTCGAGCAGGAACGCGATCACCAGCGACAGCACCAGTCCCACGAGCAATCCGATGATCAGATAACGGGTCTTGTTCGGTGATGAGGGTCGTGACGGAACGTCCGCGTATTCGACCGCCTCGGCTTTACCGGCGTCGAAATACTGGTTATAAACGTCGTGCGCCTTGTCAGCGACGGAGTTCGCTACATTCGCCGCGGTGTGAGGATCGGACGAGGTCGCCGTCACGCGCAGAAAGTAGGATTCCTCGATCGGAGCGATCGAAACGGATGCGCCCGCGATCACACCCTTCATCTCGGGAGCGACGGTGAACAGCGTCGCGCAGGTGTTGGCAAGGGTGACGGACGAAGAGATATCGTTCATGTTGACGCGGCTCTCATTGCTGCCCTGAGAGTTATTGGTCGTGATGCCCGAATCAAAGGACGACGCGTTCTGTACCAAAATCAGTGAGCTGGTGGTATACATCGGGGTGACCATGTACGATACATAGAGGAACGCAAGGACGCCGCCGAGGATTATCATGATGATGATCAGCTTGATATGCGCGAGGAACATCTTGAGCAAATCGCCGATCGTGATCTGTTTTGACATAAAAACCTCCTATGTCCCTAATAATACAGTTTATATTATATAGCATAGCAAGCGTTTATAATTCTTTAAGAGAATATTACAAACAATTCACCTTTTTGATAATTAGGAATTTGTAATGAGGAATTAGGAATTACTATCATTTGAAAAGCAGCCAAAAAGCGAGAGGTGCCGACGTACTTTTGTCAGCACCTCTATTCCGGTAGTCAAATAAATTCGCAGGAATCATTCATAATTCCTAATCATAATTTCTAATTATTTTCAGCTGAGAATGCTCATCAGCACGCCTGCGGCGACTGCAGAGCCGATAACGCCCGCAACGTTCGGACCCATCGCGTGCATCAGAAGGAAGTTTCCGGGGTTCTCCTCCTGACCGACCTTGTTGGCGACACGCGCCGCCATCGGGACAGCCGAAA
Source organism: Ruminococcus sp. (assembly GCA_017446165.1). Lineage (GTDB taxonomy): Bacteria > Bacillota > Clostridia > Oscillospirales > Acutalibacteraceae > Ruminococcoides. Next base: position 1,706 of record JAFSRK010000164.1, on the reverse strand, counting down.
CGCCCGCCGAACCGATCAGCGGATTAACCTTGCCGCCGGAGAGCTTATACATGATCTTGCCGAACAGCACGCCGAAAGCGGTACCCATACAGAATGCGAACAGACCCAGCGCGATGATTCCCAGCGTCTTGGGAGTCAGGAAGACGGTACCGGTCGCGGTAGCGCCGACAGTCACGCCGAGGAAGATGGTGATGATGTTCATCAGCTCGTTCTGAGCGGTCTTGGAGATACGCTCCACGACGCCGCTCTCCTTGAAGATGTTGCCGAGCATCAGCATACCGACCAGCGGAGCCGCCGAGGGCAACGCGATCGCGCAGATGATAACAACGATGATCGGGAACATGATCTTCTCGAGCTTCGATACGGGTCTGAGCTGAGCCATGACGACGGAGCGCTCCTTCTTGGTGGTCAGCAGCTTCATGATCGGCGGCTGGATGATCGGGACGAGCGCCATGTAGGAATAAGCCGCGACTGCGATCGGACCGAGCAGCTCGGGAGCGAGCTTCGAGGTGACATAGATCGCGGTGGGGCCGTCAGCGCCGCCGATGATGCCGATCGCGCCCGCCTGAGCCTGGGTAAAGCCCAAGAGGATCGCGCCGATGAAGGTGATGAAGATACCGATCTGAGCCGCCGCGCCGAGGATGAAGCTCTTCGGGTTCGCGATCAGCGGACCGAAGTCGGTCATACAGCCGATGCCGAGGAAGATCAGCGGCGGGTAGATACCGAGCTTGACGCCCTGATAGAGATAGTAAAGCAAGCCGCCGTAGGTCGGGTCTTCATAGAAGATCTTGCCGCCGATCTCGCGCACGACATGCCCCGCAGCCGCGGGATCGGTCGCCGAAGAGATCTCAACAAGGTTGATATGGGGCGCGCCCATGATATCGGGGTAAAGGTTGACAAGCAGCATACCGAAGGCGATCGGCAGGAGCAGCAGAGGCTCGTACTGCTTTTTGATAGCGAGGAACATGAGGAAGCATGCCACCGCCATCATCACATAGTTCTGCCACGAAAGTGACAGGATGCCTGATTGTTCCACAAGACCCTTGAGAGCCTCGACAAATCCGTTCCAAATATCCATGTACACTGTCCTCCTTAAAACGGTCTCAGGTTATCGCTGAGCCCCGCGTTACGCCACGCGTTCGACTTCGCGGGTGATTTGCGGATGCTCTTGATGCGCACCTGTGAGGACGAGTACATCGAATACACCGCCGCCGAGATGACAGCGATCAGCTCGTCGTCATCGGTGACCTCCTCAGCCTCGACGGTCGCGATGGGTTCCATGACCTTCGGCTGTGAGGTGACCTTCACGGGAGGAGTATTCTTCTTTTTCTTCTGTCCTTTGTTCTGAATATTGTAGATGATGGTTCCATAGGCTTTGATGATACCGATCAGCAGGAACAATACTGCAAATACGACCGCAAAGCCCGTGAGCAGGACCGTCACCGACAGCGTCAATTTGTCGCCGCTCATAAAATACCTCCTAGTATAGCCTGACGAACCGAGTGTCCGTCTTTATCCATTATGTATTATATCGCAAGCGGCGGATAAATTCAATACCTATTTTCATTTATACTAATTTCAAATAAAACCCTTTAACATCTATTGCGTTAAATTCCGCATAGCAGCGTTGTCGATCTTGACAGGCGCCAGCCTGCCTGCGATCTCCGCCTTGCTCTGCGAAATTTTCCGCAAATATCTTGTTTAAG
>JAFSRK010000163.1 GCA_017446165.1 Ruminococcus sp. | reverse complement strand
GTCGAAGAATCTTACAGTGCAATCTATCCAACTTCATTACACCTTTCATGTGTAATCTAACGGAAAAGTATGCACTTTCAGATTCTTCACCTGACACGCGTGTCCGTTCAGAATGACATTTTTTGTTTTGCGACAGCCCCTTTTAATGTGGAATGAGAAATGTGGAATCAGGAATTAAAGCCGTAGGGGAGATCACCCCCGCCCTACGGAAAGGTAGATTTGCTTCGCGGTGAACGAGATATAATACCAACGTTTTCGGGCGACCATTGGTCGCCCCTACGGAAAACGCCACATTCCACATTCCTAATTCCACATTCCTAATTCCACATTCCTAACTCCTCACTCCCCTCCTGATTCCAATTTTGTAACACTGATTGCATTCAACGGAAAGATACACTATAATGAATCTGAATGAACCTTTCGGGAGTGCCTATGAAACGCGCAATACTCATCATCATCGTGATACTGATCTTTCTTTCGGGCGTCGGCGTGCTGGCGTACCCGCTGATCAGCTCTGCCGTCAACAACGCGGCGGTGCTCAAGGGCGCCGACGCCTACCGTCAGGAGGTCGCCGAGATCCCGAACGAGGAGCTGGAACAGCAGTTCGCCGAGGCACAAAAGTACAACGACAGCCTGCACCGCGTGATCCTGACCGACCCCTTTGACGCGGCGAGCTACGGTCTGATCGGCGAGAACTACACCGAAACCTTCACCTCATCGAACGGCGTCATCGGCTACATCGACATCCCGAAGATCAACGTCTATCTCCCGATCTATCACGGTACCGACCTCGAGGTGCTTTCCCGCGGGGCGGGTCATCTGGAGCATTCCTCGCTGCCCATCGGCGGCAAAGGCACCCACAGCATCATCTCCGCCCACTCCGCCTATCCGACCGAGACCTTCTTCGACTATCTCCCCGACCTTCAGATCGGCGACGAATTCTACATTCATGTGCTTGACCGCACCTTAAAATACGAGGTCGACAACATCGACGTCGTCCTCCCCGACGACACCTCGGGCTTACAGATCGTGGACGACGAGGACTATGTCACGCTGGTCACCTGCACCCCCTATTCCGTGAACACCCACCGCCTGCTGGTACGCGGCACGCGCGTCCCCTATACCCCTGAGAGCGACGCCCCGACAAACACGGCGGTGCGCTTCACCGACGGCAGCGTGTTCCTCCTCGGCTACAAGCTGTCGTACCTTGCGCTGGGGCTGATCATCGGCGGCTTCATCCTCTTTGTCGGCGCGATCATCACCGTCGTCATCATGACCTCCAAGCGGCGAGGAAAGCTCGTCGGTCGCGAACGTGGCAAGGCTGAGAACGCCGAGACTCCGAAAGAGTCGGGAGGCGACGATGCGTAAAAAGGTTCTGATCGTCATCGCGGTGATCCTGCTGATAGCGGGGCTGGGCTTTCTGCTGTTCCCGCCGATCTCCAACCTCATCGGCAAGGCAAGCAACGACAAGCTCTCACAGCAGTTCGACAATGCGCGCGACAACGTGGTGGACTATATCGAGGACGACAGCGGCAAGCACATCGACAACGCTGCCGAAGCTCGGGAAAAAGGGCTGATCGACGATGAGGGCTACCGCATCGGCGACGACGGCTCGCGGCTCTATGACTTTCCGTTCGTGTTCCGAAACGACCTTCAAAAGCTCTATGAGGCGTCTCGCGACTATAACCGCTCGCTGATCGGCAATCAGGGCGGCGCCGACACCGTCCACTATGAATACATGGTGTTCGATCTCAACGACTACGGCGTCTACGACGGACTCTACGCCTGTCTGACCATCCCTGCCATCGACCTGAGACTCCCCGTCTATCTCGGCGCGGACACCAATACCATGCAATACGGCGTGGGTCACCTCTACGGCACCTCGCTTCCGCTGGACGAAAAGGACACCAACTGCGCCTTGGCGGGTCACACCGGCTACATCGGGCGGATCTTCTTTGACAACATCCGCAACCTCAGCCACGGCGACGAGGTCATCGTCCGCAACTACTGGGGCGACATCACCTACCGCGTCGTCGAGCTGAAGGTCGTGCCGGAGAATGAGGCGAATGATCTGCTGATCCAAGAGGGCAGACAGCTCCTGACACTGATCACCTGTATCCCCGACGGCGAGGGCGGCTTTGACCGCTGTCTCGTCATCTGCGAGAAGCAATAGGAGGGATAATATGAAGAAACTCACCGCGCTGCTGCTGATCCTCTGCGTCGCGCTTGGGCTGTGCGCCTGTACCGACGCGGGTCACGACAGCCGCTGTTCCGTCCACACCGATATATCACTGATCCGCTATGAGATGGAAGAGAACCTCGGGCTGGATCCCGACGCGCTCGACCGCTTCAAGCTCTATGAGCTGTGCTATGACGGCAGATACCTCCTGCTCGCCCAGTACCGCGAGAAATCGGGTGATGACTTCAGCTATATGCTGACCGTTGCTCCCGACCCCGACGAATTCTTCACAGGCAAGGCGTACAAGGGCAGCAAAACGCTCCTCTATTCCCCTGTATCCCCGACCGCTGAGATCATCGAACAGAACAGGAACTCCTATGTCACCCGCCTGAGCTTCGTCCTGCCGGACGTTCCGTTTACGACGCTTGACCTCGTCAGCACGCAGAACGGTCTGATCCAGCGCGTGATCGTCGATGGCTGGGGCGAGTACGAGGGCTTCCCCATCGCCTATCGCTTCCGCTATGACGGCTCCGGCAAGGTGGAGCATGTCGGCGTGTTCTCCGACACCGAGGAAGCGCTCAGAGACCTCGAAACCATCATGCTCAACCCGCGATTCGAGCCGGAATACCGCTACATCTACAACGACGACGGCACCCTCAAAGCGTTCATCACTCCCGACGGCGACAAGCTTCTCTATGAATACGAGGACGGCGAGCGCATCAAGGCTGAGCTGTACAAAAACCAGAAAACGCTGATCAAGACGATCACCTATGAGCGGGATCAGGACGGCTCGATCACCCGAGCGAGGGTGTCCGATAACGATGCCAAAGATAACGTGATCTACGACTTCACCTACGATGGCGGCAAGGTGTATGTAACCCCCACCGATCAGAAATGAGCGCATCGAATCAGCGCATATGACAAGATAAGTACGAAAGATAAGCACAAAAAGAAAAGCGTATAAAAGAGAAATCCCCGACGAATCAACGTCAGGGATTTTTGTTTTTCGGGGTGATAATGAAGTTTTCTGTAGAAAACGAAGTTAAGTGTTCCGATATGTGCGAAGCACACTTCACACGCGAAGCGTACTTCATATCGAAGATACTTCACGTTCCGAAGGAACACTTAATTGCAAAAGGACTTCCGCAGAAGTCCTTTTGCATGGGTTAGGGCACAAGAAATAATACAATTATCTTCACGCAAAAATTTTGGGGCTCGTGCAAAGATTTTAGGTGTAGCGCAAAAATTCATAGGTATGCGCAAAGATGAGCAACTATAATGAGAATATCGGCATCAATCCGCAGCGGATCAAAGCGGCGAAAAAGAATCTTGCTCAACTGCTGTAAAGAGAGGCTATCACAAGAACGCGATATCCTCATTACGCAATTATTTGACTGGCTTGCCGATTTTTTTATTTGTGGGCAGTTCGGCTATGTGGCGCTGGATAGAGGTAGCGTCAAGAATAGTTACTTCTCCGTCTTCGTCTGCATCGGCAACGGTTTTATTGAAAGACTGAGTCGGTAATTCTGCAATGTGCCGCTGGATGGCAGTAGCGTCGAGGATCGTCACCTCACCGTCACCATCAGCATCGCCGAGGATGACCGGTGACTGCGCCGACAAATCGTTGAACTTAAATCCGTTCTCCTTTGCATAGCGCTCCGCATCTGTGCCGGAGTAGCCGTAGATGGTGAAGTCGTCGTCTTTCAAGTACGATACCCCACTCCCGTAGTATCCGAAGGCATAGTCCTCGATCCTTTTGACCGATTTCGGAATCGTAACGGATTCGGGAAAGCTGCTGCTGACAAACGCAGCTTCGCCGATGCTTGTGACCGAATCAGGGATTCCTCCTGTCTCCGCTCTACATAGTTTGAACGCTCGGGCGCCGATATGTTTGAGCGAGTTGGGCAGGATGATTTTATTAGTGTGTATAAAGTTTTCAAACGCGCTGTCGGCGATGCCGAGGGTATCGGGTTTAAGAATTATCTCTCCCGGCATGTTTCTTCCTTTATAGGAATAGGCGACCTTGCCTGCGTAAACCAGCGTTTCATCGGGCTGACCGTCATACCATGCGGTCCCCTCGAATGCGTCTTCGCCGATGCTTACGACCGAATCGGGGATATTGATGATACCGAGCTTACTGCAGTAATAGAACGCATTTTCGCCGATACGGGTGAGCGAATCGGGGAAGGTAATATTGGTAAGGCTATCACAGCCTTTGAACGCCATCCTCTGAATTTCAGTGATCGAGTTACCGAAGTTGATCTTCTTGACATTATAGCAATTGATGAAAGCGTCTTCGCCGATGAATCTGAGCGAGTCGGGAAGGGTAATGCTCTTATATTTATCGGATTCACGGAACGCGTAATCTGCGATACCGATGGTTCCTTCTCTGAGGACAAGATCCTCCGGCGGTTCGGAGTACCAATCGTATTCATACCTATATGCATAGTTTCCCAGATACACGATGCTGCCTGCGGGCTGATTGTTAGACCATTTGGTGTTAGAGCACACGTACGCGCCAAGATAGGTCAGTGTGTCGGGGAGATTAATTTCCGCAAGATTTATGCAATTTTCAAACACAGAATCATCGATGATCGTGACTGAGTCCGGAACGGTGATGCTTGTGAGCCCGGTGCAATCACTAAACGCTAAAAGCTTGATACATGTGACCGTATTGGGAATGTCAACACTCGTCATGTCTTCTGACCCGGAGAACGCACTTTGTCCGATTACGGTGACCGTATGACCTCCCAGCGTCGCGGGGACCACAACATGATCGTCTGTACCGAAGTATTTGGTGATCTCGGCGGAGCCGTCAGCAAGGATTGTGTAGTTATAAAAGCCGTCTTGCTCCCCGGTTCCGATAAGCTCAGCCTCAGCAGCCGATGCGGTGAACGGTACGATGGTGAATACGCTGAGTGCCATGAGAAGCGCTAACAGCAGGCTAATGATCTTTTTACATTTTTTCATTGCTTTCCTCCTACTAATAAAAAATGTGTAGTTCCAAACGGAACTACACACCCAAAACGCATAGCCCCATTTGTTACCACACAAATTAGCCTGCTATTTGCCTTAAGGCTTACTGCATCGGGGGCTCTACGATTTTGTAGAATCCTGGATTCAGTAAGCCCAAAAAAGGCATAAAAATAGCAAGTATATTATTCCAATATTAAGGCTAATAAGTGTGGTACTATTATTTTATCACGAAAAAACCATTATATCAATCCCCAACATCCGCAAATCCGTTCTTTTTTCCTTAAACTACTCATCGACCGGAGTATGGTTCTTACCGCCCGGACTATAAGAAAAACCACTCTAAGCCCTTGATTTGAAGGAAATAGAGTGGTTTTTGTGTGTTATAATCACTTGGTATTCTACCGGCAAGTAGGCAAAAATGGCTTAAATAAGCGAAAAAGCAACACCGTCAACATTGTATCAACGGTGTTGTCCTAATATGGTGGAGATGGCGGGAATTGAACCCGCGTCCGAAAACAGTTCCACAGGGTTTTCTCCGAGTGCAGTTATTGTTTTGACATTCCCTCTGCGTATCGCCCAATAACAGGCTCTACGGTTCAGTAGCCTTTTGTGTGTGACAGCTTAAAGGCGTGGGCTGTTCACAGAAACCGCTGTCGACGCCTTGTCCGGAGCCGCGGTCCTCTCCGGCAGACGAGCTGCATTAAGC
>JAFSRK010000162.1 GCA_017446165.1 Ruminococcus sp. | reverse complement strand
GATGGTTCTCAGGGTGGTGCCCATCGGAACCTCGACCAGACCGGTGTGGTTGATCTTGCCGCCGAGCGCGAATACCTTGGTACCCTTGGATTTCTCGGTACCCATGGAAGCGAACCAGTCAGCACCCTTTAAGATGATCTGAGGAATGTTCGCGTAGGTCTCAACGTTGTTGAGGATGGTGGGCTTTCTGTACAGACCCTTGACAGCCGGGAACGGGGGACGGGGACGAGGCTCGCCGCGCTTGCCCTCGATGGAGGTCATCAGAGCGGTCTCCTCACCGCAGACGAACGCGCCCGCGCCGAGACGGAGCTTGATGTCAAAGTTGAAGCCTGTGCCGAAGATGTCTTCGCCCAGCAGTCCGTACTCATGAGCCTGATCGATCGCGATCTGCAGACGCTTAACAGCGATCGGGTACTCGGCACGAACGTAGATGTAACCCTGAGAAGCGCCGATCGCATAGCCGGCGATCGCCATCGCTTCGAGTACAACATGGGGGTCGCCCTCAAGAACGGAACTATCCATGAACGCGCCGGGGTCGCCCTCGTCGGCGTTACAGCAGACATACTTCTGATCGGCATCGTTGCCCGCGGCGAATTTCCACTTCAGACCGGTGGGGAAGCCCGCGCCGCCTCTGCCGCGCAGACCGGAATCGAGCATCGTCTGGATGACTTCCTCGGGCTTCATCTCGGTCAGAACCTTACCGAGAGCCGCATAACCGTCGTTGGCGATATAGTCGTCGATCTTCTCGGGATCGATGACGCCGCAGTTTCTCAGAGCAACGCGGTGCTGCTTCTCATAGAAAGCGGTTTTATTCAGTGATTTGATAGTGTCGTCTTCAACGGTCTCCTGATAGAGCAGACGGGTGACGATACGACCCTTGTTGAGATGCTCCTCAACGATCTCGGGAACGTCCTCGATCTTGACCATTGAATAGAAGGAGCCTTCGGGATAAACGACCATGATCGGACCGAGCGCGCAAAGACCGAAGCAGCCGGTGGTGATGACGTTTACTTCCTTCTCAAGACCCTTAGCCTTCAGCTCTTCCTTGAGCTTCTCGGCGATCTGTAAGCTGTTTGACGAGGTACAACCGGTACCGCCGCAAACAAGCACATTAGAACGATACATTCATTGACCTCCTTATTTCATAGCGCCGATGGTGAATTCGGTGACGACGTTGTGGTTGACCAGATGATCGTTGACAACGCGAACCGCCTTCTCGGGGGTCATCTTGACATAGGTGACCTTCTCCTCACCGGGGATCTCGATCTCGACGACCGGCTCATACTGGCAGATACCGATACAGCCTGTCTGAGTGACGGTAACGTCCTGAGTCAGACCGCGCTTGGCGATCTCCTCGGTGAATGCGTTCAATACGGGACGTGCGCCGGCAGCGATACCGCAGGTAGCCATACCGACCAGAACCTTGGCGGCGTTGGGGTTTTCCTTACGCAGATCGATCTGAGCCCTTGCTCTGTCCCTGATAGCCTGTAATTCAGCTAATGATTTCATTTTTCTGCACCTCCATATATGTTTTGAGTGTTTTCTTCCAAGAATTGTCCGATCCATTCCAGCACGTCGGGGGTATCCAGACTGACGCCCTCGAGTACCTCGCGCAGTTCTCTGGTATCCAGCGTGAACTCGCCGAGGTCGGTGGAGTGGGAGAAGACGAAGTCGATATCGGGATTGCACCGGATGAGGATCTTGACGGTGTCGTTGATATCCCCAAGCGGCGTCATATCCACGCTCGACTTGACGTAAGAGGCGGTGGTGGTGGTACCCACGCCGACCTTTGACTTGATATCAAAGGAGCCTCCCGTCTGTTCGGCAGACAGCTTGAAAAGCGGAACGCCGAGTCCGACCTTGCGCGTGGTGCGCGTGGTGAAAAACGGATCGATGACTTGCTGTACCTGTTCGTCGGTCATGCCGCAGCCGTTGTCGCTGATGCTGATGGTGAGGTTGTCATCGCGATCGCTCTCGGTGACGGTGATCTTCACCAGATCCGCCTCAGCCCTGACGGAATTCTGCGCCACGTCCATGACGTTGAGGGATAGCTCTCTCATTATGCTTCCTGATACTTCGCGAGAATACCGGGAACCTCGTCCTTGGTCAGACGACCGTAAACATCATCGTTGACGGTGATGACCGGCGCAAGACCGCAGGCGCCGATGCAGCGGCAGGCTGTCAGAGAGAACTGACCGTCCAGCGTGCATTCCTCAGCCTCGATACCCAGCTCCTCTGAGAGCTTGTCGAGAACGTCGCCGGAACCCTTGACATAGCAAGCTGTACCCAGACAAACGCTGATGTGATACTTGCCCTTGGGCGAGAGCGCGAACTGGCTGTAGAAGGTGGATACGCCGTAAACCTCGTCAACGGGAACATCCAGACCCTCGGCGATCATGTTCTGGACCTCAAGCGGCAGATAGCCGTAGATCTCCTGAGCCTCCTGAAGGACAGGCATAACAGCGCCGGGATCATCCTTGTGCGCCTCGATGACAGCCTTCAGCTTTGCCTCTTGCTCGGGTGTACCCTGAAAGGGCAGGCTGCTGATTTTCTTTTGCATCTTACTTCCTCCTTAAGTTAGTTTGATGTACCTGAATCGTAGCGAAAAATTCACATAATACATACACCTATAATATAACACAAATGCGCAAAATTGTCTACAATATTCTTGCAAAAATATCAGGTTTTTGCAGGCAAATTTGTCAGGTTTTATGCGGGTTTCGGTAAGCAAAGACTAACTCGATACAATGAGGGATTAGGAATGCGGAATGCGAAATAGAATTCGACTGAACGATCATCAAAAATAAATGAGGTACTGAATGACAATACCTCATTTATTAGTCAATTATTCTGAATGAGAAAATCCCAAATTCCTGTTTCCGCATTCCTAATTTGTAACTGCTGCTTCGATGAGCTTTTCTCCGACAAGGGGGAGATAGTATTCCGCGTAGCCCAGCGCGTTCGGATGGATACCGTCGTGGTGGCGCCTGACGCTGTCATAGAGCGTGAAGCGATCACGCAT
>JAFSRK010000161.1 GCA_017446165.1 Ruminococcus sp. | reverse complement strand
TCGTCCCGCGGGCAGATGAGGCGTCCGCCCCTACGAGTTTTCGTCAATAAAGAAGACAGATATTATGAGTTGATCAGCTTGCGGATCTCGGCGGCGGTTCTCTCGGATGCGTGACCGTCGTCAACGCTGCCCTTGTCCTTCAGGAAGGCGTTACAGTCCTCGACGAATTTCTTCTCATCGAAGTTCAGAATGTTCTGCATCAGCTGATCGTTATCGGTTGCGGTGGGGAAGGGCAGAGCGCTCAGCGGGAAGAAGAGGGTGCGTTCATGCTCGCCGTAGTTCTCGACGTCCGTCGCGAAGGTGAAGCCCGGCTTTCTGCGGAGCATGTATTCACAGATCCAGCTCGAGTAGTCGGTGATACCGACGTCGATGACTGCCATCAGATCCTGGATATCGGGATAACCGCCGACGTTGATGACGTCGTTCGGGAACATGTTCCATTTGAGAAAACGCTTGGTGCGCATATGGAAACGGGTGAGGATGACCCATTTGCCGCCGAAGCGGGTCTCGAGGACTTCCTTGAGTCGATCGTAGTCGATCATATACGGTCTGAGATCGCGGTCATCACGGAAGGTCGGCGCATACATACAGAGCTTCGCGTTCTTCGGAATGTCGTACTGTCTGCGGATGCTCTTGTCGAGCGCGGCAATCTTTTCTTTATCGTTGCACAGGAGGATGTCGTTACGGGGATGACCGAACTTCCAAATCGGAGTGGTCTTCCAGAAATCCTCGCGATAGATATCGTCTTCCATGTCACTGTTCGAGATGATGAAGCTGGTCATCTTGCCTTCGCGGGCAGCTTTTCTCAGCCAGCTCTTGTCGTTGTTGGCGTCACGGCCGAACTTCTTGATGCCGAGCGAGCCGTGCCATGTTTCGATCAGGTACTGACTGCGCTTCTTGTGATAGCGGACGAAGGTGGTGCTGATGCCGTTGTCGACGATGACCTTGGCGCTTGCCAGCTCCTTGAAGAACTCGTAGGTGTTGCGCTTGACGCATCTGACCTCATCGGGGAAGTAGAGAGGACCCAGACGCGTGTTTTTCAATACCGTCCAGACAAGGTCGGCTTCGATCCCTTCGTCGATGATCTCCTGACAGATAGCCTTGGGATTACAGTCGTAGTTGCCCGTGAAGTTCAGGAAGATGATCTTCTTTTCCTGAACGGGGTTGAAGGGCTTGATCAGCGCGATGAACAGGCGCTTGATGGCGGAGTCGAGCTTCTTGATGATGGTCATGAAGAAGCCGGCGCCGAAGATAGCCGATAAAAATCTATTCAATTCAGATTCATCCTTTCAGATTTTCCGCCTTTATCCGATCCTTGATTCATTCGCCGGATCGAAAAGGGCATAGAAATTCATTCTTATGAGCATTGTACCATCATTCACCATATTTGTCAATAAATCCGCACCCTGTTACATTCAACATTATCCACAAGCTTTTTGCACCCAAAATCGGCTTTTCCATCAATTGACACATAAGCCGTGAAAGACTATAATAATGAATAAAGGACTATTATTCTAAAGATGAATTATCCAGCCGTGTTCTGATATTGAGCGGCGTTTCAGAGGTGAATTTTGAGCGTGAATATGGTAGAAAGAGCATTGATTTTTGCAACACAGGCGCATCAGGGCCAGACCCGTAAGGATGAAAGCACTCCCTATATCCTCCACCCGGCAGAGGTGGCAGGCATTGCGGCGACCATGACCGACGATGAAGAAGTCATCACCGCATGTGTGCTGCACGATACCGTCGAGGACACCGATGTGACGCTTGACGATGTGCGCAGAGAGTTCAGCGACAGGGTCGCCGAGATCGTCGCAGGCGATACCGAGGAGGATGCAGGGGACATCCCGCGCGAGGTCAGCTGGTATACCCGCAAGGAAAAGTCCTTAAAGCACCTGATGAACAGCAGTCGCGACGTCAAGATCCTCTGGTTGTCGGACAAGCTGTCCAACATGCGCTCGTTCTATCGTATGTACCGCGCCGAGGGCGACAGGATGTGGCGGCACTTCAACCAGAAGGACAAGAATGTCCAGAGCTGGTATTATCACACCATCGCCGACCTTCTTTCGGAGCTTAGCAACACCGCGGCATATGAAGAGTATGTCTATCGTCTCGGTGTGGTATTCGGCGACGACACCGAAAAAGCATAATATTTTCTGTTAATACTATTGACTTTTACGCTTTAACGTGCTATAGTGTTTACAGCACTTGAGAAAGGAGCAAAAGCATGAGAACCGTTGACAGCGTGACTTCCTATCGATTTACATTCGCGCGCTTTTATGCGGGCTTTTATTGCTATGCTCAAAAAGAATCTGACGCTCGGATGTAACAGGTGCTGTATATGACGGAAAAACGGCGGTTCTGTTTTCGGGCAGAGCCGCTTTTTGATTTGGAGAGTACCCCTATTATACATAATTAAGAGGTAAAGTTATGGAAAAACTGAACGAAGCGGAAAAACTGAACGAAGCGAGAAAGAAAATCAACGAGATCGTTCGACAGATGGCGTCGCTGTTCGAGGAACGTATGCAGGCTGCGAAAGAGATCGCCGACTATAAAAAGGAACACGGGCTGCCGATCTATGACGCGGCGCGTGAACAGGCGGTCATCGAGCGCAACAAGGCGTTCATCAAGGACTATGACGTCGCGTCGTATTATGTGCGGTTCCTCGACAGCGTGTTGGCTGTGTCAAAGCAGTATCAGGAGCATGTCATCAGCGGCGCAAAGATCGGCTACTGCGGCATCGAGGGCGCTTTCGCCAATATCGCCGCGAACAGGATCTTCCCCTATGGCAGGGCGATCGCCTTCCCTGATTTCCGCTCGGCATACGAGGCGGTCGAGAACGGCGAATGTGACTGCTGCGTCCTGCCTGTCGAGAACAGCTATGCCGGCGAAGTAGGTCAGGTGATGGATCTGATGTTCTCCGGCTCGCTCTACGTCAACGGCATCTACACGCTGAGGATCGCCCACAACCTGCTCGGCGTTCCCGGCGCGTCCCTCAAGAATATCAAGACCGTCGTCAGCCATCCCCAGGCGATCGCCCAGTGCGCCGAGTATATCCGCAAAAAGGGCTACAAGATCGTCGAATACGCTAACACCGCGATGGCGGCGAAGGCGGTCAAGGAGGCGAATGATCCTACGATAGCGGCGATCGCGTCCACGGAGACCGCGCGCCTCTACGGACTCGAGATGCTCGATCATGACGTCAACGAAAGCGCGGTGAATTCGACCCGCTTCGCTGTGTTCTCGCGCTCCGAGAACCGCAAGCTCAGCACCTCGGACGGCAACTTCATCCTGATGTTCACCGTCAAGAACGAGGTCGGCGCGCTCGCTCAGGCGCTGAATGTTCTGGGCAGCTACGGCTTCAACATGCGCGCCCTGAGATCCCGCCCGATGAAGGATCTCGCGTGGCAGTATTACTTTTACATCGAAGCGGAGGGCGACGAGACCGGCCGCAACGGTACGGACATGCTCCGTCACATCGCCCTGCACTGTGATAAATTAAAGGTTGTAGGTCATTACAGCGAAGAAATCATTTTGAAAGAAGACGATGAATAACATGTCAGAAAGCAAAGTTTTACGCATGGAACTCGGCGAGTTCAGCTATGATATCGTGATCGAGCGCGGCGCGCTTCACAGAGCGGGCGAGCTGTTCGATCTCGACCGCAAGGTGATGATCATCACCGACGACGGCGTTCCCGAGGAATATGCCGACGCGGTAGCGGATATGGCGGCTGAAAGCACGGTGTTCACGGTGCCTCAGGGAGAAATGAGCAAGGACCTCGGCTGGTACCGCGCGATCCTCACGAAGATGCTCAAGCTCGATTTCTCACGCCTCGACTGCGTTGTTGCGGTCGGCGGCGGCGTGGTCGGCGACCTCGCGGGATTCGTCGCGGCGTCCTATATGCGCGGAATCGACTTCTATAACATCCCCACCACCGTCCTCTCCCAGGTGGATTCCTCCATCGGCGGCAAGACGGGCGTGAACCTGAACGGCATCAAGAACATCGTCGGCGCGTTCCATCAGCCGAAGAAGGTCATCGTTGACCTCGATCTCTTGAAGTCGCTGAACACCCGACAGGTCTGTAACGGACTCGCCGAGGCGGTCAAGGTCAGCCTGACCTCGGATGCGGAGATGTTTGAATTATTCGAAAAAGGAAATATAAGAGAAAATATCGACGAGATCGTCTATCGCTCGCTGATGGTGAAGAAGAACGTCGTCGAACAGGATGAGAAGGAACAGGGACTCCGCAAGATCCTCAACTTCGGTCACACCATCGGTCACGGCATCGAGAGCTTTGAACGCCTCAACGGTTTGTATCACGGCGAGTGCGTCGCGCTCGGCATGATCCCGATGGTCAGCGGCGAGCTGCGTCCCCGACTGGTCAAGGTACTGGAGAGCCTGCACCTGCCGACGTCGATCGAGCTTGACGTCGACGGCGTTTTCGACGCGATGATGCATGATAAAAAGGGCGTGGGCGATACCGTCACCATCACGACGGTCGATATCCCCGGACATTTTGAGATGAAAAAGGTCAGCTTTGACGAGCTGAAACCTCTGATACAGATAGTAGGAAAGTAAGATGAAAAATACATTCGGCAACAACATCTCCCTGACCCTGTTCGGCGAGAGCCACGGCGCGTATATCGGCGCGGTACTCGACGGACTTGCCCCGGGGATCGCGATCGACGATATGTTCATCCGGCATCAGCTGAGTCTGCGCCGACCCGTGGGGAAGATCTCCACCGCGCGGCGTGAGGCGGATGCATACGAGATCGTCAGCGGTGTCTTTGAGGGCAGAACCACCGGCACGCCGCTGACCGTCCTGATCCCCAACACCGTCCAGCACAGCAAGGATTATGCCGCAACACGAAGCCTTGCACGACCCGGTCACGCGGATTATACCGCCTATATGAAGTACCACGGCTATGAGGACTATCGCGGCGGCGGTCACTTCTCGGGCAGAGTCACGGCGGCGCTGGTCGCGGCGGGAGCGATCCTGATCACGGCGCTTGACAAAAAAGGCGTCAGGATCGGTACACATATCGCCTCCTGTGCGGGGATCGCTGACAGGAGCTTCGGGAATATTGCCGAAGAAATAGCGGCGCTCAGTGGAAAAGAGTTCGCTGTTCTGGATGATGATAAAGGCGCTGAGATGCGCGCTGCCATTGAAGCGGCTGCCGCACAGGGCGATTCCGTCGGCGGCGTGCTGCAGACGGCTGTCATCGGTGTTCCCGCAGGCGTCGGCGAGCCTTGGTTCGATACCGTCGAGAGCATGCTCAGCCATGCGCTGTTCGCTGTCCCCGCAGTCAAGGGCGTTCAGTTCGGCGACGCGTTTGAAATGGTGAACGGCAGAGGTTCGGACTATAACGACAGCTTTTATATTTCCGATGAAGAAATAAAGACAGCTACCAATCACAACGGCGGTATCAACGGCGGCATCACCAACGGCATGCCGATCATCTTCTCCTGTGCCGTGAAGCCTACGCCGTCTATTTTCAAGCCCCAGAACACGGTGGATATCTTCGAGAAAACCGACGCGGTGCTGGAGCTGAAGGGTCGCCACGATCCCGCGATCATCCACCGCGCGCGCGTCGTCGTCGACAGCGTGACCGCACTGGTCATCGCCGACTTGCTCGCTGCCTGCTACGGCACGGATTGGCTCGGCACATAACAATCGGGTGCGGGCTTTGCCTGCCCGATAACTACCAACTACAAACTACAAACTACCAACGGAATGCATATGAACTATGGACTGATAGGCGAGAGGCTGCCTCACAGCTTCTCCAAAGAAATACACGAGAAAATCGGTGACTATGAATATTCTCTAAAAGAATTAAAGCAAGATGAAGTGCAAAACTTTATTCTCTCAAAGAATTTTAAAGCAATCAACGTCACCATCCCCTACAAGCAGACGGTCATTCCCTTCCTCGACGAGATCTCGCCCGAGGCTGAGGCGATCGGCGCGGTGAATACCGTCGTCAACCGTGACGGTGTTCTGCACGGTTACAACACCGACTTCGGCGGTATGTGCGCGCTGATCGAGCGCACCGAGGTCGAGCTGAAATACAAGAAGGCGCTGATCCTCGGTACAGGCGGTACCTCGCGCACGGCTCGCGCTGTCTGTGAACGCTTGGGCGCGAAGGAGATCCTGCGTGTCAGCCGCAGCGGGCGTGAGGGTTCGATCACCTATGACGAGGCTTACACGAAGCACTCCGACGCGGACGTCATCATCAACACCACCCCCTGCGGGATGTACCCCGATCTGTTCGGCTGTCCGATCGACCTCGACCGTTTTCCGAACCTTTCGGGCGTGATCGATGCGGTGTATAATCCGCTGTGTACCTCGCTGGTGCTGAATGCAAAAGCACGCGGGATCAACGCGGCAGGCGGACTGTACATGCTGGTCGCTCAGGCGGTACTGGCGGCGGAGCATTTCATGGGAAAAGAGCTTGAGGTCGTCAAGCTGACCAACGAGATATTTGACGAGGTATATTTCTCGAAAAGAAATATAGTGCTGTCCGGCATGCCCGGCTCGGGGAAATCCACCGTCGGCAGGATCATCGCCGATCAACTCGACAGGGAGCTGATCGACACCGACGCGCTGATCGTGGAGCGTGCGGGTGAGATCACGGAGATCTTTGCCCGACACGGCGAAGCCTATTTCCGCGACCTCGAATCCGAGGTCATCCGCGAGATCGCTCCCCTGAACGGCAAGGTGATCTCGCTCGGAGGCGGTGCGATCCTGAGAAACATCAACATCGAAGCCCTGCGCCGCAACGGTGAGATATTCTTCATCGACCGCGCTGTGGAATCTCTGATCCCCACCGACGACCGTCCTCTCGCCGACGAAAAGGCGAAGATCGAGCGGCTCTATGACGAGCGCATCGATCGCTACATGGCGACTGCCGATTATATCATTGACGGCGACTGTGACCCCGA
This sequence comes from Ruminococcus sp., assembly GCA_017446165.1. Lineage (GTDB taxonomy): Bacteria > Bacillota > Clostridia > Oscillospirales > Acutalibacteraceae > Ruminococcoides. Next base: position 13,824 of record JAFSRK010000161.1, on the reverse strand, counting down.
GGACGTCGCCGACAGCATTATCAACGGAGAATAATATGAAGCTATTAATTATCAACGGACCTAACCTCAATATGCTCGGTATCCGCGAGCCGGATATCTACGGCAGGACCACCTATAACGATCTGTGCGATCTGATCATCGGGCATGCACAGGCGATCGGCGTTGAGGTCGAGCTGTACCAGAGCAATCACGAGGGCGATCTTGTCGATAAGATACAGGAAGCCTACGGCAATACCGACGGTATCGTGATCAACCCCGGCGCATATACCCACACCAGCGTTGCGATCCTCGACGCTCTCAAGGCGGTCGCGCTCCCCGCGGTGGAGGTGCATATCTCCGACGTGGATGCGCGCGAGGAATTCCGCCGGATCAGCTATATCCGCTCCTACTGCAGGGCGACGATCAGCGGTCGCGGGGTACAGGGTTACCTCGACGCGATGGATCTGCTGAGTCAGGGTGAATGAGATGCGGGTGACGATCAAGCCGTCTGTCGCACACGGAACGGTATCCGCACCGCCGAGCAAGAGCATGGCGCACCGCCTGTTGATCTGTGCGGGACTGAGCAGGGGAGAGAGCGTGATCCGCAACCTCGCCTTCTCCAAAGACGTAGAGGCGACGATCGCCTGTCTGCGTGCTTTGGGCGCCGAGATCCGCCTTGACGGCGACAGCGCCTATATAAAAGGTATTGATATCACAGAGTCGGTCGGGAATACCGTCGTCCTGCCGTGCAACGAATGCGGCAGCACCCTGCGATTCTTCATCCCGCTGTGCCTGATGTGCGGCGAAAAGCGCGTTCTGACCGGCACGGAGTACCTGATGAACCGTCCGCTGAGCGTGTATGAAGCGATCGCCGCGGATCAGGGCTTGGTGTTTGAAAAGTCCGCCGAAAGTCTGACTGTACAGGGTCGGCTTCACAGCGGCGTCTATGAGGTCGCGGGCAACATCAGCTCTCAGTTTATCTCGGGACTGCTGTTCGCTCTGCCGCTGCTTGACGGCGACAGCGAGATCCGCTTGATCCCGCCGGTCGAGAGCAAGCCTTATATCGACATGACCGTCAGCGCATTGCGCGATTTCGGCATCGAGATCACCGCTGACGACAATATATATAGGATAAAGGGCGGTCAAAGCTATTGCCCGCGTGAGTTGACCGTCGAGGGCGACTGGTCGAACGCTGCCTTCTTTGAAGCGCTGAATACTGTGGGTTCAGACGTCACAGTCACCGGGCTGAGGGAGGATTCTCTCCAAGGCGACAGGATCTATAAAATTCTTTATCAGAATATTAAAGAACAAAAAACACCCATCGACATCGCCGACTGTCCCGATCTCGGACCGGTATTATTCGCGGTTGCCGCGCTCTTTGGCGGTGCGGAATTCACCGGTACGCGGCGGCTTCGCATCAAGGAGAGCGACCGTGCCGCGGCGATGCGAGACGAGCTTTTGAAGCTCGGCATCCGCGTCGACGTGGGCGAGAACGATGTCACGGTGTACGATGATATGTTGCATGCGCCGACTGAGCCGCTGAGCGGTCACGGCGATCATCGCATCGTCATGGCGCTTTCGGTGCTGCTGACCAAGGTCGGCGGCGTGATCGACGGCGCTGAGGCGGTGGGGAAGAGCTTCCCCGACTTTTTTGACAGATTGCAGGATTTAGGAGTTGACATACAGTATGAAATGGATCAGTGATTCGCGTATCCTGATCGTCGGTCTTGGTCTGATCGGCGGCAGCTATGCCAAGGGACTCAAGCGCCTCGGCTATCATGTCACGGCGATCGACACCCGACAGGAAGCCATCGACTATGCGCTCGAGAACCACATCATCAACGAGGGCTTCACTGAGGTGACCGAGGAGGTCGTGTCCTCCGCGGACGCGGTGATCTTCGGCTTGTATCCGAAGGTGTTCCTCGAGTGGATCGAAAGGTATCAGAAATTCTTCAAGCCCGGCACCATGCTGACCGACGTCACGGGCGTCAAGAGCTGTATCGTCTACAAGATCCAGGATATGCTGCGTGACGACGTCGAGTTCATCGGCTCACACCCGATGGCAGGCCGCGAAGTCTATGGCGTGGAGAACGCGGATGAAAACATCTTTCGCGGCGCGAATTTCATCCTGACGCCGACCGAGAAGAATTCTCCCGCCTCGATCCGATGGGTCGGATCGCTCGCGCGGATCCTCGGCTTCGGGCGCATCTCGGTGCTGTCCCCCGAGGAGCATGACGAGATGATCGGCTATCTGTCCCAGCTGACCCACTGTATCGCCGTGGCGCTGATGACCTGCTCCGATAACGAGCATCTGGTCGATTACACCGGCGACAGCTTCCGCGATCTGACGCGTATCGCGAATATCAACGATGTGATGTGGAGCGAGCTGTTCATGCTCAACCGTGAATCGCTCTTGAAATACATGGACATTTTCCTCGATGAATTCGCCGCGCTGCGCGATATGGTGCGCGACGGCAACGTACCGGAGCTGAGAGAGAAGATGAAGCTCAGTACCAAGCGCAGAGCGTATTTTAACAGAAAATAATAACTGCAGCCGCGGACCACAGGTCTACGGAAACGGAAGAAGGTATATGATATGAATATGAATCTTGAATTTGAACGTCAGCTTACGATCCCGATGGAGGTAAAGAAGATGTACCCCCTCGACGACGAGCTGATCGATATCGTCGAACAGCGTGACCGCGAGATAAAGGATATCTTCGCGGGACGGGATGATCGCCTTGTGCTGATCATCGGACCCTGCTCGGCGGATAAAGAGGACAGCGTGCTGGATTATATCACCCGCCTGAGAAAGGTGCAGGACAAGGTTGCGGACAGGATCTTCATCATCCCGCGTATCTATACCAACAAGCCCCGCACCACCGGCTCGGGCTATAAGGGCATGCTCCATCAGCCCGACCCAAATAAAAAACCCGATATGTTCAAGGGCATTGTCGCGATCCGCTCGATGCATATCCGTGCGCTGAAGGAGACCGGCTTCTCCTGCGCCGATGAGATGCTCTATCCCGAGAACCACCGCTACCTCGACGATATCCTCGCCTATGTTGCGGTCGGCGCGCGCTCGGTCGAGAACCAGCAGCATCGCCTCGTCGCTTCCGGCGTGGATGTTCCCGTCGGCATGAAGAATCCGACCGGCGGCGACCTCAGCGTCATGATGAATTCCATCACCGCCGCCCAGAGAGGACACACCTTCCTCTATCGCGGATGGGAGGTCCATTCTCAGGGCAACCCCTATGCCCATGCGATCCTGCGCGGCTATATGAACAAGCACGGAGAGAGTCTGCCGAACTATCACTATGAGGACATGACGCACCTTGTAAGGCTGTACGTCTCGGGCAGATTTGAAAATCCCGCCTGTATCATCGACACCAACCACAGCAATTCCGGCAAGAATCCCTTTGAACAGCCCCGCATCATCAAGGAGGTCATGAATGCTCGCCGTTACAGTGACGACATCCGCCGCATGGTCAAGGGCTTCATGGTTGAGAGCTACATCGAGGACGGCGCCCAGAGCGTTGACGGCGGCTGCTATGGCAAGTCGATCACCGATCCGTGCCTCGGCTGGGACAAGACGGAACGCTTGATCTATGATCTTGCCGAAATGGTTTGATATTATTCTGATTAAGAATTATAATTGACAACAGTATATCGCTGATTCCGAAGAAGTTGTATAGAAATATGCAACTTCTTCTTTTTTTGCGCCTTAGGTGGAGGTGAATCATATGATTACAATCCAATCGGGAAAACTCAATATCCCGGAAGAGGAGAGATTTGTCGGATTCGCAGGCGACAATCTCACCGACTCAAAACAATTTCTGTGTCTCGACGCAGGAGCGGGCAGCTTCACCCTGTGTCTGAGATTCGACGACGACTCCGTCAGGGTAATCCCTCTTGAAAAGAGCGATACGGATGACGGCGTTCTGCTCACATGGAGAATCCGCTCGTCTCACCTGGTGAAATCAGGTATCGTGATGGCTCAACTGAAATCCGTCGACAGCGAAGGTGTGATCAGGCATACGAGCTGTGATTACTTTTTGATCGCGAACAGCGCCGAGTCTGCGGGCGCGGGAGAGGTCGATTATGTGGCGCGCGAAGAGTTCGAGGAACGAATGGCGGCGTTTCTCGGAGAGATCAGGGACAGCGCGCCCTATATCGGCGACGACGGTTACTGGTATGTCTATGACGTCGAGAGCGACAGCTATGTCCGCTCGGTCAAGGCGACCGCCGATATCGTGATCGACGAGCTGTTGACTGACGGCAGCACCAATCCCGTAGAAAACCGCGCGATCAAGAACTATGTCGATACAGGTCTGTCGGCGAAGGTCAACCGCTCGACATTGATAGCAGGCAACCGGATCGACGGCGGTATCTCAGCTGCCAGCCTTGCCGAGAGCTTGCTCGGACACATCAATCCGCGTCAGGTCATCCCCGATACGACCGTCGGCAGCGGCGGTCAGTACGGCAAGACCTCCTCGGGCGATCCCGTGATGTGCATGCTCGGCTCGACATGGGTCAAGCTTGCGACGGAAAACGATCTGACTGAATTAATGGCCCTCGCGCCGGATGTCAATTCTTCACAGATCGCGTCACTCACGACCGGTCAGGTGTTTATCTGTCAGGGATGCGTCGCGGTCAAGACCGATAACGGGTATATCGAGTTTGCCAAAAGGAATGACGTTTATTCCAAAAGCGAGATCGACGCGATGATCGGCGATATCGAATCGTTGCTCAGCGAGGTGTAAGTGCGATGTCGTTCTGTCAAAACCGAAAAAACAACATAGTATGGAGTGAGGGCATTTGAAACATTACAAAATCTCCGACCGACTCAAGGCCGCCTTGCTCAGAGCGGCGCGTACCTTTGCCCAGACCGCGGCGGCGTCGATCGGCGTGTGTGCCTTGATCAGCGAAGTCAACTGGGTCGAGGTGCTGTCAGCCTCTCTGCTCTCGGCGATCCTATCGATGCTGATGAGTATCGGCGGTCTGCCGGAAGTAAAGGAAAGTGAATGATTTGGCAACCTCAGCCGATAAGATCCTCGCGATAGCCCGTGCCCAGATCGGCACCAAGGCTACCGATATCAAGAAGTGTAAATACAACACATGGTACTACGGCGGCGTCGTATCCGGCAGTGGCTACGACTGGTGCGTCACCTTTGTCCAGTGGGTATTCAACGAGGCGGGCGCACGCTCGCTGCTCTATACCAAAACCGCCAATTGCGGCGTACAGGCAAAGGCGTTCCAGGACAGAAAGCGCCTCGTCACCTCGGGCTTCAAGAAGGGCGACGTGGTATTCTTCCACTGGAGCGACGAGCCGTCCGTCATGGTACCGGGGACCTATGTCAGCGACCATGTCGGCATCATCGAGAAGGTCAACTCCGACGGCACCATCACCACCATCGAGGGCAACACCGGCTCCACCTACAACGGCGAAGTCCTCAGGCGTGTGCGCTCGCTGAGCGTGGTGTCGTGTGCGGGAAGACCCGACTACACCGGCTCGTCAGAGGATATTTCCGAAGATATGCCTCAGATGCTCTATCGCGTCCGCGCAAGCGGAAGGTGGTTCTCTGAGGTCTCGGATCTCTCCGACTATGCGGGCGTGATCGGTAAGCCAATCACCGATGTCGCGCTCAAGGCGACCGCCGGCAGCGTCAGATACCGCGTGCATATCAAAGGCGGCAAATGGCTGCCGTATGTCACGGGATATGACATCAGCGAGCCGAAAAACGGCTACGCCGGCGATAATCGCGCCATCGACGCCGTTGAGATCTACTACTACACTCCCGCGAACATTGTCAGGCAGCAGGGATATCTCAAGGCAAAGTACCGCGTGTCGCCTGTGTCGGGCGGATACTGGTCGTGGCAGTATGATAACGAAACGTCGAACGGTCAGGACGGCTATGCGGGCGTATTCGGAAAGACGATCGACAGATTGCAGGTCACCCTGACAAAATGATAAAAATGCAAAACGTATCGGAGCAATCCGGTGCGTTTTGTTATTATCATCCAAAGATTAGCCGTATGATCCAAAATATTCAGTGAATTATTTCAATTTTGCTATTGACAAACCGCGGGGAGAGATGATATTATTATTACGTAATTAAGTATCAAAAATGGAGATGATATACATGAAGAGATTTATATCGATCGCTTTGGTCCTCATGATGGTAGTTGCTTTGACTGTAACAGCAGCTTCAGCTAAGGAAAGTCCCATCCCGAAGGATTACTACAGGATTGAGGTTGGTTCCGAGGGTAAAGGTACTGCGACAAAGTCTACCGACAGAATCAAGATGGACAGTGACGATGACGTTACTTTCAACGCTTACGAGGCAGGGGGCTTCTTCACGAAGTGGATCGTTGACGGTAAATATGATGTTATTTCCGGCGATGAGTATAATCCTGTTTTTGTCATCAGACCCCGTTCCGACGTCAAGGCGATCGCTCACTTCTCCGTAGAGAAGGATTATCTGAACGCTTTTGTAACGGCTGATCCCGAGAACCTCGGTGATGTTTCCGTAAGCCCCTCCAGAATCAAGAAGAATTCCGATGGAACCATGACATTCACCGCTACCGGCAAAAACGGCGGCGTGTTCGCAAAGTGGGAGATCATCGGCGATTATGAAATCGTTTCCGGTGACCTGAACTCTGCGGTTCTCGTGATCCGTCCCTACACCGACATCTATGCTACCGCTAAGTTCACCAAGAACGGCGAGCCGCTTCCCGATGACGACAGCAAGAAGGATGATTCCACTTCTCCGAAGACCGGTTATCCTCTCTTCATCGTATTCGGTCTGATGGGTCTGGCTCTCTGCGCAGGCGTAGTTGCGACAAAGAAGATCAAGGGTTGATCTGAAATCATACAGTAAATCAAAGCGGTGACCGTGTGTCGCCGCTTTTTTTTGCTATAGAGGAAACTGCTCTTTTCTGATACTAAACTCTGATAAATTTGTTAAAGCGTTTAATGGAAACTTAGTATTATGCGCGACGAAAGAGATAAAAGCTGATCGCGACGCTTTACTGTGATACAGTGGTGAATTGTTACATTGCTGTTGTGAGCGCTGTTGGTTTCTTTGTGCAATATACATATTGACTTTAACGTGCTAATACGATAAAATATAACCGTTGTTCTGCCGGAAAGCCGGCAGATCCGTTATCCGACTATAATTTTTGGAGGAAATGAAATGAAGAGAATTATTGCACTGATGCTCGCGCTCCTGATGGTTGGAGCTGTCATGGTCGGCTGCTCCAACAAGAGCGAATCCAAGGCTGACGACAAGAAGGACGCCACCGAGGCTGCTACCGAGGCTCCTACCGAAGCGGCTACAGAAGCTGCTCCCGTTGACGCGACAGATGATCTTGCTTATGTCAAGGAAAAGGGCTGGCTGGTTGTCGGCGTTACCGACTTTGCTCCGATGGATTCAAAAAACGCTGAGGGTATGTGGGTCGGTTTCGATGCTGATATGGCGAAGGAATTTGCCGAGTATATCGGCGTAGGCGTTGAGTACGTTGAGATCGACTGGGACAACAAGGTCCTTGAGCTGAACAACAAGAACATCGACTGCGTATGGAACGGCATGACCCTGACCGATGACGTCAAGGCTCAGATGTCCACCTCCGTACCTTACTGCAACAACGCTCAGGTCGTTGTTGTCAAGGCTGATGTTGCCGATAAGTATAAGACCGCTGAGGACTGCAAGGAGCTTAACTTCGCTGTTGAGTCCGGCTCCGCCGGTCAGGAGCAGGCTGACGCCAACGACTTCCTTTATACCGAGGTCAAGGATCAGGCTACCGCTCTGATGGAGGTTGCCGCGGGTACTGCCGACGCCGCGATCATCGACTCTCTGATGGCTGCCGCTATGGTAGGCGCGGGTACCGGCTATGAGCAGCTCACCTACACCGTGAAGCTCAACTCCGAGGAATACGGCGTTGGCTTCCGCAAGGGCTCCGACATCACCGAGAAGTTCAACGAGTTCTTTAAGAAGGCAACTGAGGATGGCACCGTTGACGAGATCGCTGAGTTGTACGGCATCCAGGCTGCGCTGATCAAATAAGAAACGCGATAAAGCAATATTGAAATAACGAAAGGCTCCCAAGCTGCTTGGGAGCGTTTCGTCTGTTTTGAGGTTTTGTATGAAGAAAAGGATTTGGATCGGTATCGTATCCGTATTGGTGGCTGTCGCGCTCGGCGTGTTTCTGTTTTTCGTCTATTTTTGGGGATATGACTACAGCATGGCGAACAGTCGAACGCTGGAGAGCGAAGGCTTTACGGTATCGGCAGGCGCAGACGGCTCCGGCGGTCTCGCGATGAAAGAATACGAGAACAAGAAAAAAGGGATCAAGGGCATCCAGCTCAATGCGGATGACAGCGAAGCCGGGTTCTTCATGTGGCAGATAGAAGGCGACTATGAAATCATCGCCGGCAACATCAACAATCAGGTCATCCGTATTCAGCCAAAGTCCGATCTGAGGATCCTCGCGCTCTATAACGACGGCGTGAATGCCGGCCGCGCGAACTTCAAGATCGTTTTCAGCTCACTGAATGAGGGCTTCCTCCAGACGCTAAAGCTGTTTGCTATCACGCTGATCGGCGCGATCCCGCTGGGTCTGATCATTTCATTCGGATCGATGAGCAAGTTCCTGCCGCTTTCGGGCTTGGTACGCGTGATCGTATGGATCGTCCGCGGTTCACCGCTGATGCTCCAGCTGTTGATCATCTTCTACATGCCCGGTATGCTGTTCGGGGCGAATATCTGGGGCGGCGACGAAGCGGGACGCTTCTGGGCGTCTGCGGTCGCGTTCATCCTCAACTACGCCTGCTACTTCTCCGAGATCTTCCGCGGCGGTATCCAAGGCGTGCCGGTCGGTCAGCATGAAGCGGGACAGGTTCTTGGTCTCTCAAAGAGCCAGATCTTCTTCAAGGTCACGCTCATGCAGATGATCAAGCGCATCGTGCCGCCGATGTCCAACGAGATTATCACCCTCGTCAAGGATACCTCCCTCGCGCGTATCATCGCGATGCAGGAGATCATCTGGGCGGGTCAGGCGTTCATGAAGAGTTCCCACGGCATCCATGGTATCATCTGGCCGCTGTTCTCGACCGGTATCTACTATCTCGCGTTCTCGGGCATCCTCACCATCCTGTTCGGCTGGATCGAGAAGAAGCTCGACTATTTCAAGGTGTAAGGAGGTTTTGTCGTGGCTATCTTAGAGGTAAAAAATATCCATAAGCGCTTCGGCAGAACCGAGGTACTCAAGGGCATCGATTTCACGCTGGAGCAGGGAGAGGTGCTGTCGATCATCGGCTCCTCCGGCTCGGGAAAAACGACCCTCCTGCGCTGTCTGAACTCGCTCGAATTCGCCGATAGGGGTCAGATCATCGTAAACGGCGATATCATCTTCAGCGATGATATTACTAAGCGTCCCACCGAAAAAGAGCTGATGCAGAAGCGTCTTCATTTCGGCATGGTGTTCCAGAACTTCAACCTGTTCCCGCAGTACAGCGTTCTCGAAAACGTGACTCTCGCGCCGAAGCTCCTCAAAAAAGGAACCAACGAGGAGATCACTCAGAATGCGCTCGAGCTGATCGAGAGCGTCGGACTCAAGGAGAAGATCAACAACTACCCCTGTGAGCTTTCCGGCGGACAACAGCAGCGTGTGGCGATCGCCCGCGCACTCGCGATGAAGCCCGAGATCCTCTGCTTTGACGAGCCGACCTCCGCACTTGATCCCGAGCTGACGGGCGAGGTGCTGAAGGTCATCAAGTCGCTTGCTGACAAGCACATGACCATGATCGTCGTCACCCATGAGATGACCTTCGCGCACGATGTGTCCGACAAGGTGATCTTCATGGATCAGGGCGTGATCGCCGAAGAAGGAGCGCCGTCAATCCTCGATAACCCCTCATCAGATCGCTTGAAGAGCTTTTTGACGTCATTCTGATTGCATTTCTTTTGCATAATCAGCGAATAATATGCAAAAGCGTTCACTGCAATCGAAAGTGATTCGCATAACAAAGGAATGATGATCGGCACTGCTGCCGCGGAAATGATCCGCTGATAGACAATATTTACTGTAATATTGACCATAAAAGCACATTTCTTCAAAAGCGCTGTTGTTAATTATCATGAAAATCGATAAATATGCAAATATTCGCTTGAATATTGCTTGCATATGGTGTATCATAAATGCAGTCAAAGGACTGTATCTGAAATGAAAAAACAAGTGAGGTTATGAAAATGAAAAAGATTCTTGCGTTTGTCCTCGCGATCGCGATGATCGCCTCCGTAGCGGCGCTCTCTGCCTGCTCCAAGAAGGACGACACCAAAAAGACAGAAGAAACCAAGGCTGACACCAACGTTGATATCGCAAAGGGTGAGACCGCCGCTGTTGAGACCCAGGCTCTCGAGTTTGAGGATGACGGCGTTTTGACCATGGCGACCAACGCTTACTTCCCGCCCTATGAGTTCTACGACGGCGACACCATCGTCGGTATCGACGCTGAGATCGGTAAGGCGATCGCCGACAAGCTCGGTATGGAGTTCAAGATCGAGGACATCGAGTTCGACGCGATCATCACCGGCGTCCAGAGCGGCAAGTTCGACATGGGTATGGCGGGCATGACCGTCACCGAGGAGAGACTCCAGAGCGTTGACTTCTCCGACAGCTATGCGACCGGTATTCAGTCCATCATCGTTCCCGAGGGCAGCCCGATCAAGTCTATCGACGACATCCTCAAGCCGGGCGCATCTTACAAGGTAGGCGTTCAGCTGGCTACTACCGGCGACATCTATATCTCCGATGATCTCGGCGACGAGGCTACCTCCAGAGTGGAAGAATACCAGACCGGTAACGACGCCGTTGCGGCTCTGTCCGCAGGCAAGGTCGACGCTGTCATTATTGACAACGAGCCGGCAAAGAGCTATGTCGCCGCCACCTCCGGTCTTGTCATCCTCGACACCGAGTATGTCACCGAGGACTACGCGATCTGCTTTGCTAAGGGCAATCCGCTCAAGGATAAGGTCAACACCGCGCTCAACGAGCTGATCAAGGACGGTACTGTCAAGACCATCATCGACAAGTACATTTCTGCAAAATAATCAAGGAATGAACCGACATCAGGGCGGAGTGATATCCGCCCTGTTTTTCCGTATTCTGATATGAAAACTGGTTTTAGTATGAAGAGAATAATTGCAATAGTATTATGCCTTGTCACGGTCGCTGCCGCAGCGTTCTCGCTGACTGCCTGCGGCGCTTCTTCCTCTGACAAGGTCGTTGTCAAGACTGTCGATCAAGCCGACGCCGATCCCGCGACCCTGACGGTCGCGCTCGCCGATGACTTTGCGCCGTATCTGTACGACGCGGAGGGCGGCGTGAGCGGTATCGACGCCGAGGCTGCCGAGGTTGTATCCGCTCAACTGGATACTGCTTTTGAATATATCCGCGTTGATCGCGACGCTGTCAAAGACGGTCTGAACGACGGCAAATTCGACCTCGCGCTGTGCGGTTACACCGCGGCTCAGGCGGGGGAGATCAAGAAGCTCTCTAACAGAGGTCTGCATTTTTCCGATTCCTGCTACGGCTTCATCCAAGGCGTGCTGGTCGACAGCAACTCGTCTGCAGGGAATCTGACCGAGGAAACGATCGGTGAGTCGGAATATACCATCGGTGTGAAGAAGGCTTCGACCGCCGAAGCGCTTCTCAGGCGTGACGTCAAGGACTTTGACGACAGGGTCAAGACCTATGACACCGGTATCGATGCGGTGAACGCGCTCGTCGGACATGACGTCGACTGTGTGATCACCGACCTGAATCCCTGCTATGATTATCTTGAGAAGTACGATTCCGTCAAGCTCAGCGATCAGCCCTATACGCACGGCGCGTTCTATTTCATCTCGACCGACAGCAAGAAGATCGACGATGTCAACGCGGCTGTCACCACGCTGAAGGATGGCAAGATTAATTCTATTGAAGAAAAATACATCAGTAATGATATCAACTTCTGGACGCCCTTCAACATCTGGTTCAGCAAGCTGAAATATGATTTCCACCTGAATTTCATCGAGAAGGACAGATGGAAGTTCCTGGTCACGGGTCTCGGCAATACCTTGCTGCTGACTCTGATGGCAGCGCTTCTCGGCGTATTCATCGGTATCATCATCGCTGCGATCCGCACGACCTATGACAATAACCTCGAGACCCTCAAGCACAACAAGGGCATCAGCTACTACCTGATGGGTTTCTTCAACGCTGTCAGCAAGCTCTATCTGACTGTCATCCGCGGAACGCCGGTATTCGTTCAGCTGTTGATCATCTTTTTCGTCATCTTCGCGTCGTCGAAGAACAAGATGATGGTCGCGACGCTGGCGTTCGGTATCAACTCCGGCGCATATGTCGCCGAGATCCTGCGCGGCGGCATCATGGCGATCGACAAAGGTCAGTTCGAGGCGGGACGCTCCATCGGCTTCAACTATGTTCAGACGATGTACTATATCATCATCCCACAGGTGTTGAAAAACGTTCTCCCGACCCTGCTCAACGAGTTCATCGCCCTCTTGAAGGAAACCTCCGTTGCCTGCTATGTCGGCGTACTTGACTTGACGCGCGCGGGCAACATCATCCGCGGCACCACCTTTACCGATCTTTTGCCGCTGCTGGCGGTCGCGCTGATCTATCTGGTCGTGGTTCTCATCCTGACCAAGATCGTCGGCATCATCGAAAGGAGGCTGCGTAAGAGTGAGCGATAATAACGTATTGATCAAGGTAACCGGACTGAAAAAGCACTATAAAGAAGGCACCATCCATGCGCTCAACGGCGTGGATATGGAGATCAAGCGCGGCGAGGTCATCGTCATCATCGGTCCCTCCGGCTCGGGAAAATCGACCTATCTGAGGTCGCTGAACCTGCTCGAGCTGCCAACCGACGGCGAGATCCTCTTTGAGGGTCAGTCGATCACTGCGCCGCATGTAAAAATCGACAAGCACCGCCAGAAGATGGGCATGGTGTTCCAGCACTTCAACCTGTTCCCGAACATGACCGTGCTGACGAATATGACCATCGGACCGCGCAAGCTGCTGAAAAAGTCCAAGGCGGAAGCCGAGGAAAAGGCGAGAGGGCTGCTCGAGCGAGTCGGGCTTTCCGATCGAGCGGACGCCTATCCGTCCCAGCTATCCGGCGGACAGAAGCAGCGTATCGCCATCGTGCGCGCGCTGTGCATGGAGCCGGACGTCATGCTGTTCGACGAGCCGACCTCTGCGCTCGACCCCGAGATGGTCGGCGAGGTTCTGGACGTTATGAAGGAGCTGGCTCACGAGGGCATGACGATGGTCGTTGTCACCCATGAGATGGGCTTTGCGCGTGAGGTAGGCTCCCGCGTGGTGTTCATGGACGGCGGCGTGATCATCGAGGAGGGGACTCCCGAGGACATCTTCGAGCATCCCCGGTCCGATCGTCTGAAGAGTTTTCTCGCAAAAGTTCTTTGAAAGAATTTTAGCCCGAAAATAATTCCTTATAGGAAATATACATAATTCTGATATAGAATAATACGCTTTGAGCAGGCGGGCATTTTCATGTCTGCCTGTTTGATATTTGACATGATGGAAAAAGTCGGCTTGATTTCGCGGCGAGGTTATGGTATAATATTTTACGACTGTTAAATTTAGGTGATTAATGTGGATGATTTCAAGAAAATCGTTGCTGAAAATATCATAAAATTGCGAACATCCCTCGGCATGACACAGGCACAGCTCGGTGAGGAACTGAGCTATTCGGACAAGTCCGTGTCGAAGTGGGAGAGAGGCGAGTCCATCCCCGATGTCTATGTGCTCAAGCAC
>JAFSRK010000160.1 GCA_017446165.1 Ruminococcus sp. | reverse complement strand
TGATCGAGTAGAGAAACAAGCCACCTTTAAGTACAAAGTTATCCGCGTATTTTGATGCAGATAAACGTCGCAAAAACTCCTCCTGACAGAACAGCTGCAAACAGAGCTGATTGCTCCTGCCACTCTCTACAGCTATATTTTTCAGTCTTGCTAATACTGACGCCGCTTTATTAGCCATTCAAGAGCACCCCCATCAATTCCATCACTTTATTATACACTCTCAATCTTTTAGCATAGTCAGATAGGTGTCCCAGATTCTTTTTTTCATCATTAGCATAAGCGTTAAGCGCCTTATTAAATGTCTCGCTGTCAAGACGCGAACGAAACTTGAAGCAATCACAAATTGTACGTTCTCGATCATATACCGATAGATTTACCCCTGAAAAAACGTCTTCTGTTTTACCAATTCCATATAGGCTTTTCTGAACATAATATGTCTGAATGGAAACACCATCAATCTCAAGCTTTTTTCTTGATATGGTTCGAGGGACAGCTATCGACCATTTACGAGGGGTAAAGTCGCTATATTCGTAATGAAACAGCGCTGATTCCATGCACACTACACCTTCAGGAATGAGCGTCTTTATCATCTGTTCTTCCGATGTATAAGAATTACTTGCCAACTGGTAGTATCCTTGCCGAACACGAGTGAGAAATCCTTCATTACAGAGTTTTATGATTTCTTTTGCGTTGATTCCTTGTGCTATAAAATCTGAGGTTTTGGCAATGCCGCCGTTTGCAACAACAGTATCATTTACTATTTGAATAGTATCCATACTAAAACCTCTTTCTATTAGTTTATCTGTCAATTAGTATATCATTTGTTTTAAAGTATTGCAAGAAAAATCACACACAAATTCATTATAGCTGTGTGTGATTTTTTGCGTTGCATTGTTAAATGTATTATGGTATATTTGTATTATCAACTTCTAGTATAATAAATCAGTTGTACCATTTCTATCGGTATATCTAAGTAAATCTTTAATAAATTCGAACAATCACATCGAATCTGGTGCTTTTATGAAAAACTACAATTGGATTGAAAAAATAGATGGAGAACAGTATGTAACTCCCATCATTATACAAAATGATTGCGATTACTTACCAGGATTAAAGAAAACTCTTAATTCGTTTATAGCTGACTTAAAAAGCTCTGACATCGATAATACTATCGAAAATGAAATAGAAAGTTATTCAAATAGAGTAATTGAAGTAATAGAACAATACTATAAAGGAAATATTTTCTCAGCACAGGATACAGTGTCAGAGCTACTGTCCTCATTTGATTCCTCTCCTGCTGTAACCTTGGTAAATGATTGCTTGGCTTTTTCTCCTTTTAAAGATTCAGAAAAAGTTGGTGTTCAATTTTTTAGAGCCCGTTTATCTGATAACGTAACAACTTTTTCGGCAAAAGAAATGCTTCATATTCCTTTTAACAAAAGAGGGATTGTAAAAACAGAACGTTTTAGTATTCCTGGATTACCCTGTTTATACCTGGCAAACACATCTTACGGTTGCTGGGTAGAGATGGGATCTCCGGCAGATTATAGATTTAATGTATCTCCCTTTGAGTTGGACAACACACAAAGGATCCTAAACCTGACAATTGCATTTTTTGAACTCAAGACTATTCTTTTTGAAGCAGAAGATCTTGATGTTACGCTTGATGATAAGTATATAACAGATTTATTAAAATTATTTGTGTTAACTTTGAGTACATCATTTAAGGTCAACTCAACGGGCAGAACTTTCAAATCTGAATACATCCTATCACAATTGATAATGCTAGCTGCTAAAGATATGGAAATTGATGGAATCTCTTATTTATCCAAACAAGTTAGTGATGATTTATTTGCTGCCGTTTCTGGCGTAAATGTTGTATTATTTGCAACATACAACGGAGAAGAAGAACATTCAAAGATTAAAGACCATTTAACAACCGATGACTCTTTTAACCTCTCCATGTTTAAACAGCTGCTTCCCTGTCAAAAGTATAAAACGCCTGAGTTACGAATAGATTATTCTCCATATTTTAATAACATTGGATCATATAAAAGACAAATTAAGTATCAGGAAACAGAATTTTATGAGTTCGATAAGTATATCTTTGGAAACTGGAAAAAGAAGAAAATATAACTTTAAGATCATTAAACACTCTTATTTTTTGTACCAGATTGCTTGGCTACAAATTGGCTACAAAATTTCCAGAGAACGAATATTTGATAGCGATTTGGTGAAATAGCTTCACAAAAAGCGAATTAAAAGTGCGTATTTTAATAAGAAATCAAGGTCTGAGAGTAGAGTGGGAGTGATTTTGCAAAGCAAAATCAACTATGAACGCGCAAGCGATCATATCATAACTGACGCGTCAGCGTCATCATAACTCTAAACTGTAAACTAAACCGCCGCCAAGTAGGATAACCTCCTGCTTGGCGGCTTTTTCTTGAAATTGACAAAATACAAAGAATACGCTATAATACGACAGACAGGAGGGCTGCGTTTTGAAAAGATATGTTATTGCCGTATAAGCATTGGCTATTCGGTATCGTTTGAATATTTTATAGCCATTGCTTACCCTAAAGCATTTCAATTTTTAGGAGGCAACAATGAGCTATATCAAGGCAGACGATGTGCTGCCGCAGAACATTATTAAAATCATTCAGCAATACATTGACGGGGAAAATATTTATATTCCCAAGAAGGACGGCTCCCGCGTCGATTGGGGAGCGAAAACAGGCGTTAAAAAAGAGTTGCGCCGACGAAACGCTTTGATTT
The DNA here is from genome assembly GCA_017446165.1 of Ruminococcus sp. Classification (GTDB taxonomy): domain Bacteria; phylum Bacillota; class Clostridia; order Oscillospirales; family Acutalibacteraceae; genus Ruminococcoides. The sequence goes on along the minus strand of JAFSRK010000160.1, from coordinate 9,122 downwards.
ATCGGGAATACCTTGACGGCGAGACAGTTTCGATATTGGCAAATCGGTATTACCTTTCCGATAAATCCATTCAGCGCATTATCCGTGAAATGAAAATTTGTGAGTCTGCTTAGTGCAGGCTCATTCTTTTTTATAATGGTTTTCAAGGTTGATTTACAGCGGAATGCTTGATATGATGATGCCAGTAAATCGAAAGGGTGTTTACAATGGATAAATATAAATACATCACGCTTCGTGAGCGTCCGGAATTAAAGGATACAGCCGCCAAGTGGTTTTGTGAAAAATGGAACGTACCTGTTACCGCTTATCTCGAATGTATGGAGGATTATCTAAGCGGTAATACCGAATATGGCTGGTACCTATGCCTTGACGGAGATCAAATCATCGGCGGTTTGGGCGTTATTCAAAATGACTTTCACGAGAGAAAGGATTTATTTCCGAACGTTTGCGCCGTCTATACGGAAAGCGAATACCGAAAGCAGGGGATCGCAGGAAAGCTCTTGGATTTGGCGGTGGAGAATTTGCGGTCAAAGGGAATTTCGCCGGTTTATCTCGTGACCGACCACATCGGCTTTTATGAGCGATACGGCTGGGAATTCTTTTGTATGATTCAAGGCAGTGATCCCGAGCCGTCAAGAATGTATGTACACTATTAAATGAAAGCTGTGATGACTAAACAAAAATGTATAATTGAAACCATATTTTCCCACGAGAAGTAATATTTATTAAACGAAGTTGTTTAATGATTGCTTTGCACTTAAGAATGGGAATAATTGCAAAATCGTCGTCAAGGCGCATGGATACCGGGTTTCTGAAATCCAAAAACGCCTCGTGACAACATTTCGGCAACATTCATGATCCATAAATCAAGAGCTGACTGATGTTGATTCAGTCAGCTCTTTTTCTGTTATAATATCAGGTTCTTTCGTCCGTCACGATATGCTCTATCCCGACATGCCCCGTGAGCAGATACTCTTTCAAAAAGGTCGGATAGATGGTGTAGTTATCTATCTCATTTATGGGGATCCAGTGCATGGTCTCGCGGTCGTTGAAGTGTGTAAAGCTGTTGCTGTTGAGTTCCTTAGTCCCGCGCGGCTTCATCAGAAAATACAGCGCGAGCTCATGGCATTTCAGTCCCTTGTCGTAGGCTCCGTTGCCGTTCCAGAAGTTTTCGTGAATGACCGCCGGTCGATCGATCTCATAGCGGACTCCGGTTTCCTCCAGCACCTCTCTGACGATCGCGTCCTCCGCCTTTTCATTCATATGGACGCCGCCGCCGACAGAATAAAAGTAGTTCTCCTTCTCGTTTCCGACGACCAAAACACAGCCGTCCTCAACGATGATCGCGCCGACTCTGTAACGGAACCACTGATCTTCTTTTGTAAAGCAGCAGTCAACTTTCATATCCGTCACCCTTTCCCAACCTTTTTCGATCAATTCCAGCTTCTTCTGCCGCGAGAGACGCTTGATCCGATACTCGCGCTGCATCGCCTCCTGCTTGGTGGCAAAGGTCTCGTGGTAGATTAGCTTCACCGGGCGGCGCGAGCGCGTATACTTCCCGCCGGTACCGGCGTTGTGCGCTTCGAGGCGTTTTTCGAGGTCGTTCGTCCAGCCGCAGTAGAGCGAGCCGTCCGCGCACTCGAGGATATAGGTATAGTTTTCCGAAACGTTTGTCATCTTCATTCTCCGTCAAAAATCTACCCGCATTATACCAAAATGATTCACGGTTGTCCAATGCCGCGCGAAATATTTCTTGAAATCTCGCGTGCTTTATAGTATCATAAAGCCGTAGTAAAAATCACAGGAGGAACACCATGTCAGTTAACTTCAATCAGGATTCCGTATTCAACCTCAAGGAGATCAAGCTCGAGTCCATCCGCAAGGACGTCGACGGACTGCTCGTCAACGGCGAAGAACCCGTCATGGCGTTCCACACCGTGCGCGACCAGCTGGTCTTCACCAACCGCCGCATCATCGCGATCGACATCCAGGGCGTGACCGGCACACGCAAGTCGTTCACCTCTATGCCCTATGCCCGCATCCAGTACTTCTCCATCCAGACCCCGGGCTTCGGCGAGATGTTCTCCGATACCGAGCTGTTCGTCATGTTCTCGAACCGCTTCACGGCGCGCTTTGAGTTCAAGTCAAAGACCGACATCGGCAAGATCGCCCGCCTGATCGCGGACTATGCGCTGAGATAACGACAGATAAAGGAAACGCCTCTGACGATTGTCAGAGGCATTTTTGCTGTTGGGATTATTTTTGTTTCTCGAGGAAGTCGACGATGTCCTGCACCTTTTCGAACTGTGCAAGCTCCTCGTCGGGGATGACGATGCCGTGTTCCTCCTCGATGGTCATCAGCAGCTGGAGGATATCCAGACTGTCGGCGCCGAGATCCTCTTTGATAGAGGCGTCGGGAGTGACGACGCTCGCGTCGCAGTGGAGCTGTTCAACCAAAATCTTCTTGACGTCTTCAAACATAGTTCTGTTCCTTTCCGATTTCTGGATGACAATAGTATACACAAAATCGATGGCAAATGCAAATACTTTTTATTCTTCCCGATCGAGAGCGTTCAGCGCGGCTTGGATCTCGTCGTTCATCGCGCCGCCGGACATGCGGTACGCCTGACCGATACAGACCTTCACAGCGGTCGCGTTCGAGCTGCCGTGACCCTTGACGATGGTTTTCTCACAGCCGAGCAGCACCGAGCCGCCGTAGTTCTGATAGTTCATCATATCCTTGAAGTCGGCGAACATCTGCTTTTGCAGCAGCGCGCCGAGTTGGTATTTTTTCTTCGAATAGATCTGCTCCTTGAGCTTCTTCAAAAGCTCCATCGCGGTACCCTCGGTCGCCTTGCACAGCACGTTGCCCGAGAAGCCGTCGCACACGACGAGGTCGTATTTTCCCGACAGCAGGTCGCGGCTCTCCATGTTTCCGACAAAGTTGATGCTGCCGCAGTTTTTCAGAAGTCCGTAGGCTTCCTTTCTCAGGTTATCGCCCTTTTCGGACTCCGTGCCGATATTGAGGAGCGCGACGCGGGGGTTATCTTTGCCGTAGGCGTATTTCAGGTATGCGCTGCCGATGATCGCCTGATGCAGAAGCATCTCGGCGGTGACGTCGACGTTCGCGCCGGAGTCGCACACGCCGACGATATCGCCGGTCATGGTCGGCAGGATCGGACAGAATGCGGGTCTGCGGATGCCCCTGATGCGCCCGATGCGCAGGGTCGCGGCGGCGATCAGCGAGCCGGTCGCGCCGGTGGATACCAGCGCCGCGATATCTTTTTCGGTTCTCAGCATCGAGATCGCCTTGATCATCGAGCTTTCCTTTTTCAGACGGATCGCGTCGGTGGGCTTGTCCTCGCCGGTGATGACCTCGGGCGCGTGGACGATCCCGATCCGGTCGCCGTGATAGCCGAGGCGGTCAAGCTCAGCCTGTATTCTCTTTTCATCTCCGGTCAGCACCAGAGTCAGGTCGTCATGTTCCTTCAGCGCGAGGACCGCGCCCTCAACGTTCGCCGCGGGGCTTTTGTCGCCGCCGAAGCAGTCTACAATGATCTTCATAGCAACCTCTGTTACAGCGTCTTGACATAGGCGCGTCTGCGCTTATGCTTGACCTGCTTGAAACGCTTCCACTGGTTCTGGATCGCGAAGTTATCCTCGAGATTCAGATTGGTCTCGGCGTACTCTATATTCTCGCTTTTCAGCATGCGGATGATCTCGGTGGAGAAGATGGTCGAAACGCCGCGGTTCATGTATTCGGGTTCGACCGCGATGAGTCCGAGGTCGATGATCTCGGGCTTTTTGATCGCTTTGAGCAGTCTGATCAGCGCGGCGGGAGTCAGCTTGCCCTTTGACTTCTGCACCGCGCGCGCGATGGACGGGAAGCAGATACCCAGACACACGACCTTGTCGTTCTCGTCAAGGATGACCGCGACGTGTTTCAGGTCGACGATCAGCTTGAAGTTCGCGATCAGCTGTTTCTTCATATTCTCGGTGAACGGCACGGTGCCGTAAAGGTTCTCGTAGCCCTTGTCGAGCAGGGCAAAGAACTCGTCGCCGTAGCGGTTGATGAAATCGGTGACGTTTTTTGCCTCGCCGAAATGGAGCTTGTAGCGCTTCATGACATAGTCGGTCATCTTCTGCAGGGTCTCCTCGCCCTCGTCGGGGAGATAGAGCTTCGACTCGATCCAGTCGACCTCCTTTTTGTACCCGCAGTTTTCGATCAGCCTGCCGTAGTATTCCGCGTTGTACTGCTCCTCAAAGGTCGACAGCTCGTCGAATCCCTCAACGAGCAGTCCCTCGCGCTCGAGGTCGGAGAAGCCCAGCGGTCCGCAGGCGGTATCCATGCCGTTCTGCTTTGCCCAGTCCTCGACCGCCTTGAACAGCGCGTCGGCGACCTCTTGGCGGTCGACCGCGTCGAAGCGGTTGAAGCGCACGCGCTTCTCGTTGTTCTTGCGATTCGCGTCCTTCTGGATGATCCCTTGGATACGTCCGACGACCTTGTCGCCGTCAAACGCCAAATAGTTCACGATATCGCAGGTATCGCGATAGACAAAGCCGTCCTTGAACATCGCCTTCTCGTCGCCGTAGAGCGGCGGGACAAAGCAGTCGTTGCCCGCATAGAGGTCGAGCGGGAAGTCGATGAACAGCTTCTGTTCTTTCTTTGTTTTTACTTCTCTGATTTGTATCATAGTGTTATTATGTCCTATTATCCATCAGGTGTGGACGTCGTCCACCCGCAATTGTCCATTTTCCATTTTCCATTATGTAAGGCTTCTCGCCTTGGAGTGGAAGCCGAGTCCGACGGTATCGGGGCCGCAGTGGCTGCCCGCGGTCGGGTTGACGGAAACATACTCGATCATCAAATCGTCGCCGAAGCGCTCTTTCAGCATATCGCCGATCTCGTGGGCGATGTCCTCGGCGTCGGCGTTGCCGATGAGGATGCGGTGGTTCTTGACGTCGTCGCCGAGCTGTTCGACGTAGCTGACGAGTCGCTCCATCGCCTTGACTCTGCCCTTTTCCTTGCCGACGGAGACCATCTTGCCCTCTTCGTTCATATAGATGATCGGACGGATACCGAGCAGGGTACCCATCGTGCCGGCAAGTCCCGACACGCGGCCGCTGCGGCGGAAGAATTTCAGATCATCCGCGAAGAAGTAGCAGGCATAATGCTCGATCTCGGTCTTTGACCATTCCATGATCTCGTCGATGGTCTTGCCCTCGAGGTACAGATCGCCGATCGCCAATACGATGATCAGCGACATCAGGGTGATGCCCTTGGTGTCGATGGTATAGACGGTTCTGTCGGGATACTTCTGCTTGAGCTGTTCGAGCGCCTTATCCATGTTGTCGAAGGTAGCGGTCATGTTGCGCGAAAAATGCACATACAGGATATCGTCGCCGTTTTTGAGGAACGGCTCAAAGTAGTCGATGTATCGCTGGGTCGGGATCGCCGCGGTGGTCGGCAGAACGCCGCCGCGCAGCTTGTCGTAGAACGCGTGGGGATCGAACTCGTCGAAGTCCTCATAGGGATAGGTTTCCTTGCCGTCGATGGCATAGGGCATGCTGATCAGGTGATAGCCGTATTTTTCGGCGGCTTTCGGGGTCAGGTCGGTATCGGTATCGGTAAAAAGTACAAGCATGGTTTATCTCCTTTATTTCAATGGATCATTCCAGAATCATTATGTAATCATAGATCGGCTGATCGCCCCTGAGCATGATGATCTCGGTGCGCCGATAGAGCGCCTTGAGCCGGTCATACATATCGGAGGCGGCTTTCTCGTCGGCGTCCGCTCCCGCAAGGATCAGCATGACGTCATAGCGTTTTGCGCCGAGCTTTTCGCACAGCGCAGAGAGCGCGTCCTCAGGCGTTTTTTCATCGACATAGATCTCGTCGCCGACAAAGCCGATGTAGTCGCCCTTCGTGACGGCGACCTCGCCCTGAACGTCGCGTGACGCGACGCTGACGATGCCCGTGACGACTCCGCCGATCACCTCGTCCAGACAGGCGACGACCGCGTCGGTATCGCCGACGGTGATGTCGAACATCGAGATGGCGGCATAGCCCTCGCCGACGGTCTTGGTCTTGATGATGCGGACGTCCGCGTCGTTATACAGCGCCGCCGCCTGCTCTGCGGTCAGCACGATGTTGGAGTTGTTGGGGAAAACATAGATGGTCTCGGCGCCGACCTCTTCAAAGGCGTTCACAAGATCCTCAGCCGAGGGGTTCATGCTCTGTCCGCCGTCGACAACGACGTCTACGCCGAGCGAGGTGAAGATCTCCCTGAGTCCCTCTCCCGCCGCGACGGTCACGATGCCGTAGGGCTTCTTCGGCTTGGTGTTGCCCAGCTTGAATCCGCCCTCGCCGTGAGCCTCGTTGTGCTGGAGGGTCATGTTCTCGATCTTGGTGGTCAGGAATTCGCCGTACTGCTGACAGTGGTTGAGGATATCGCCGGGGCGCTTGGTATGCACATGCACCTTGACGATCGTTCCCTCGCGGAACGCGACGACGGAGTCGCCCTGTGAATTCAACCAGCCGATGAAGCCGTCGAGATCGAAGCTGTCGATGTCGATCTTCGACCGTTGCAGCCGTAACAAGAACTCGGTGCAATAGCCGAATTCCAGCACGCTGTCCTCGGTGAACGCGTTGAGGTTGACGCTTTTCTGTGCGCCGTGGTCGATCTCGGTCAAAAATTCCATGCCCGACAGCGCGGCTTTCATGCCCTCGACGATGTAGACAAAGCCCGCGCCGCCCGAGTCGACGACGCCCGCTTCTTTCAGCACATCGAGAAGCTCGGGGGTGCGTTCGAGCGATGCCGCCAGCTCTCGGAGCATTTCGTCGAACAGCGCTTCATATTCTTCGGGAGCGGTCTCTTCGACCTTCTCCACCGCCTCGCGGTACACGGTCAGGATCGTCCCCTCGACCGGAGTCGACACCGCGCCGTAGGCTTCTGTCACGCCCTGTCTGAGCGCTTTGATAAACACTCCGGTATCGGCTTCGGAGGCATTTTCCAGCCCCTTGCCGATGCCGGCAAATATCCTCGACAGGATCACGCCCGAGTTGCCCCGCGCGCCGAGCAGCATCTCGCGCGCCGCGTGGTTCGCGACCTCGCCGAGGTGCGCGTTCTCGTCGGTGCGGGAAGCGCCCGCGTTGATCGTCATGAACATATTGTCGCCCGTGTCCCCGTCGGGGATGGGAAAAACATTCAGGTCGTTGACCGCCTCGCGGTTCGCGGACAGGCTCCGCGCGCCGCCGCGCAGCATATTCAGATACAGCAAGCCGTCTATGGTAATCGTCATCAGATTGCCCTCGTTCGATTCTTAGTTCAGGAAATAAGTAACAAATCTTCTCAAGTTTGTTGACTTTAACCCCATTTGTATACTATAATACAGTTAAATATAACAGACAACAGCAATTTTTTGCTTTCTGTCGTAATTACCACACAGCGCACTAAACTTGTCGAATATACCACATCTGTCTACAAAAGGAGACCGTCATGGATAAGACGCCCCATACCACCGACCGCCGCGTGATCAAAACAAAACGCGCCATCAAAAATGCCTTTGCGAAGCTCCTCTCCGAAAAGGATATCAACGACATCACCATCTCCGACATCGCCGCGACAGCGGATATCAACCGCAAGACCTTCTATAACTACTACGCGGGTATCTATGAGGTCGTCGACGAGATCGAGAACGACATCGTCAATCGCTTTGACGAGGCGCTGACCGAGGTCGACCTGACCACAAACGTCAACACCCCCTATCGTGTATTCGACAAGATCACGAACGTCATCAACACCGACATCGAGTTCTTCGGCTTTCTTCTGAGCATGAACTCGAACGTCAGCCTGTCGACCAAGCTGGTCGACCTGCTCAAGAACAAGGCGCGTCTCGTGCTGAACAACTACCTCGATATCCCCGAGGAGAGGCTCGAGCTGATGCTGTGCTTCATGGTCAACGGCTTCGTCGCCGTGTACCGCAGCTGGCTGAATTCCGACCGCACCCAGCCGATCGAGATGATCAGCGAGGGGATCAACACCCTGTGCTTCAAGGGCGTCAACGGCTATCTCGGCATCGACGTCAAGAAAGAAACCACCTGACAGGTCGCCGGATATCGCTATGAAAACGACCGCATCCTCCAACCGCTACAGCCTGATCGACGCCGTCCGTGCCGTCGCGATCATCAGCATGGTGATCTACCACCTGTGCTACGATATCTTCATGGTTTACGAGGTCGACGACCGCTTCATGTTCTATCCTTGGGTCGTGATCTGGGAGCGCTCGATCTGCTTTACGTTCATCATCGTGTCGGGCATTTCGCTGAACTTTTCGCGCCATGCCGTGCGGCGCGGGATCATCGTCAACCTCTGCGGACTCGCTGTCACGGCGGTCACGATGATTTTCCTGCCGAGTGAACAGATCTGGTTCGGCGTGCTGAACCTGATCGGCTGTGCGATGCTGATCACCTATGCGCTGAGAAAACCGCTCGGGCATATCCCGCCGGCTGTGGGCATGCTGCTGAGCTTTCTGATCTTCGGCTTTCTCTACGGCGTGCCGAACGGCTATGTCGGCTTCTTTACGGCAAAGCTCGCCGAGCTGCCCTCTGCACTGTATTTCACCGATCTTCTCGCGCCGTTCGGGCTCCCGTCGCCGGGCTTTTATTCCTCCGACTGGTTCCCGCTGATCCCGTGGCTGTTCCTGTTCATCTTCGGATGGTACCTCTGGCGGTTCATCCGCGAGCGCGGGTGGGACGACCTTTTTCGTTTCAATGTCCCCATCCTCGGCACGATCGGCAGATACAGCCTCTATATCTACATGGCGCACCAGCCGATCCTGTACCTGATCTGCGCCGCTGTCTTCGGACACTTTTGAAATTATACATCCAAAAATTAACATAAAGTTCACAACAAATTAGCACTCTCACCTTGACAGTGCTAATTTTTTTATTATAATAAATACTGGTATTAAAACTAAAAGAAGGTATCACTATGGCTAAAAAGCAATTCAAAACCGAATCGAAAAAGCTCCTTGACATGATGGTCAACTCCATCTATACCCACAAGGAGATCTTTCTCAGAGAGCTGATCTCGAACGCGAGCGATGCAATCGACAAGCTC
>JAFSRK010000159.1 GCA_017446165.1 Ruminococcus sp. | reverse complement strand
CCGGACAATATCCATCAGAGACTGCTCCTCTTTCAGCAGCGCACTGATCTCGGTGCGGTATTCGTTGAACTTCGGATCAACCTCGCTCTCATAGAAATGCGAGAGATCGTCGAGATATTCGCTGTAGCTCATGTTCCAGTTGATTGCCGGATAGTGGCGCGCATAGGCGAGCGCCTTGTCGAGCGCCCAGAAACAGCGGGTGAAGCGCTTGGTATTCTGGGTGACAGGCTCAGAGAAGTCGGAACCCTGCGGAGATACCGCGCCGATGATGGTGACCGAGCCTTGCGTCCCCGATAACACATCCGCTCTACCCGCGCGCTCATAGAATTCCGAGAGTCGTGAGGGCAGATATGCCGGAAAGCCTTCCTCGGCGGGCATTTCCTCGAGTCTGCCGGAGATCTCTCTGAGAGCCTCCGCCCAGCGTGAGGTGGAGTCCGCCATGATCGCGACGTCATAGCCCATGTCGCGGTAGTATTCCGCCAGCGTGATGCCGGTGTAGATCGACGCCTCACGCGCCGCGACAGGCATGTTGGAGGTGTTGGCAATCAGGGTGGTTCTGTTGGTCATCGGACGACCCGACTTCGGGTCAATCAGCTCCGAAAATTCCTGAAGCACCTGGCTCATCTCGTTGCCGCGCTCGCCGCAGCCGACATAGACGATGATGTCCGCGTCGCACCACTTCGCGAGCTGATGCTGGGTCATTGTCTTGCCGGTGCCGAAGCCGCCGGGGATCGCCGCTGTGCCGCCCTTAGAGATGGGGAAGAGCGTGTCAATGACGCGCTGACCCGTGATCAGCGGAACGGTGGGGGTCAGGCGCTCTTTGACGGGGCGCGGATTTCTGATCGGCCAACGCTGGCAGAGCGTCAGCTCATGGATATTTCCTTTATCGTCCTCTAATTTGAGGATCGTGTCATTCAGCTTGTATTTGCCGTTGGGCTTTACTTCGACGACCTTACCTCTGAGCAGGGGAGGCACCATCACCTTGTGGGTGATGACGGCGGTCTCGGGAGTGGTGGCATAGATCATGCCGCCCTCGAGGATATCCCCGACCTTTGCCGTTACGGTGACGTCCCACTCGCGCTCGGTATCAAGCGATGATACCGTCGAGCCGCGGTTGATGAATGCGCCGGCTTCTTTCTCGATCTCGGCGAGCGGTCGTTCGATGCCGTCGAAGATGTTATCGAGGATGCCGGGTCCGAGCATCAGACTCATCTGGGTATGAGTCCCCTCGACCGGATCGCCGGGTTTGAGTCCGGTGGTCTCCTCATAGCACTGGATAGTGGTGATATCGGAGGTGATGCCGATGATCTCGCCGATCAGGCGTTCTTTGCCGACATAGACCATCTCCATCATGGAAAACTCGGTCGCGTTTTTGACGGTAACGACCGGACCGTTGATTCCGTAGATTACATTCGCCATCGTCACACCACCTTTAATCCCGAACGCTCGATGAACCATTCATGCTGATCATGAAGCTTTGAATCCAGCGTGTCGTCGGCGAGGATACCGGTCTCTTTGCAGTAGACCTTGATCCCGCCGATGCGGATATCCTTATCCTCGCGGATCTCGGCTTCTGAGAAGACCGACTTGATCAGCTCGGCGTACTTTGCATCCTTCGGCGCCGTGCTGATGACGACAGCCTTGTCGCCGAACAGATCTTTAGCGTTCTCAGCGGACCTTTTGAGGCTGTCGGCATATTGATCCGACTCGGTGAAAGCGAGGAGCTTTTCCCAAGCTTTTTTGAATACCTCGTCGTGTATCTTCTGACGCAGCTCGAACTGGCGTTTGCGCAGCGCGTTTTCTTTTGCCGCAGTTTCAATGACGATATCCGCCTTCTGCTTTGCGATATCCCTCTGAATCAGGTTATATGCGTCGCTGAGACCTTGCTCGGTCGCCTGCTCGATACGCTGATTCTTGTATTCCTCGACTTCCGCGCTGATCGTTGCCTTTTGCTTTTCGGCATATTGATTGATCGCGTCTAAGAATTTAGACTCTTTTGTTCTTTCGTTCATATTCTAACCTTCTTGTTTTCAGCTCATATTCACGCCGATCGCATCCTTGACGTACTTGGTGATCGAGTCCTTGGTGCGTCCGTTGCCGTGACGGTCGGGGATCTCGATGATCAGGGGCTGCTTGACGTTGAGCTTTAGGTCATAGACGGTCTCTCTGATGAGGTTCATCAAAGTCGCCGTGATCATGATGACGGCGATATCGTCCTCTTTCATGAGCTGATCGAGCTTTTCTCTCAGCTCATGCTCTTCATGCAGGACAACGCCCTCCACACCGGACATGCGCATGCCGATGAGGGTGTCGACGTTGTCGCTGAGCAGGTACATCCTCATGGTATCAGAGGCTGGTGATGATCATGATGGAGATCAGCATGCCGTAGAGCGCACAGCCTTCACCGAGCGCAACGAAGATGATCGACTTACCGAAGTTCTTCGGATCCTCGCTTGTTGCACCGATCGCCGCGGGAGCAGAGCCGCCGACAGCGATGCCGCCGCCGATACAGGAAAGACCGGTCGAAAGTCCAGCGGAGATATATCCGAGTCCCGTCGCGTTGGATGCGCCCTGAACAGCTGCGGCAGCCGTGGAGGCGTCAGCCGCATGTGCGATGATCGGGCAGATGATGCAGAACGATGCGACGGCACAGAACGAGATGATCTGGGTCAGAACGGTGCGCTTGGGGCTTTTTCCCTTTTTGAAAGCCTTCATGCTGAGCAGCACGGAGATGACGAGAAACGCCGCGGGAATGAACATAAATACAAATTGAAACATAGGATACCTCCGATAGATTATGCTTTATCTTTGAGGGTGACCGGCTCGTACTTTCTGCCGTCACCGTTATAGAACCTGCTGAACATCTCGTAGTATTCAAGTCGCAGTACCTGGATACCGACGAGCAGCGCTTCGAGCGCCATGACGATGATATTGCCGACAACGATGGTGATGTAGTAGCCGACCGTGCTGAACATGCCGGCGAGAACGAACACGACCTTCATCATGCCCGCGTGAACGAGGATGAACGCGCCGACTCTTAAAAAGCTCATCGTGTTGGTAACGTAGGAGAGCGCGACCTCGAACATCTCAAAGAGATTGTCGACGATGAACGAGCCGATGCTGGTCTCAAACATCTTTTCACCCTTGATCAGCCTTGAGAGCGGCTCTCGAAGGAAGATCAGGATCAGCGGCAGGACGATCAGCCCGAGGATATAGGCGGTGTTCATGATGTGGATATTCATCACCATGCTCAGCACCAGTCCGATGATCAGCGAAGCGTAGAACGTCAGTCCCGCCACGCCGTTGACGCCGAACAGCGCGCCGCCGATGTCTTTGCGCTTGATACAGGAGATGATGTTGAGGATCATCGCGATCATCAGCAGCACAACGCCGATTCCGACCGCCGAATAGATCAGCATCATCGTGGTTTGACCCTCGAGAACGTCGATCGGTTTTTCATCCAAGTTGAACAGCGCCTTGTAGACGGGATTGAGCAGCTCCTCAAAGCCGAATACCGAGCCGAAGATGAATCCGAAGATCGTCGAGAAGATCGAACAGGGGATCAGCAGAGCGCCCAGCGGCATCTTCATCTTCTTGTACATATAGATCGCGACGATCAGCAGCATGATGCCCTGACCGACGTCGGCGAACATGATACCGAACAGTACCGTGTAGGTCAGCGCGATGAACCATGAGGGATCCAGCTCGCGATAGTTCGGCAAACCGTACATCTCGGTGTAGTATTCGAACGGCTTGAAGAAGAACTTGTTTCTGAGCTTCACGGGCGGCGAATGCTTGATCTCATCCTCCGCCTTGGTGAAGGTCGCTTCGACGCTTTTGATCGGTTTTAATATTTTTTCGATCTGTCCCTGATATTCTGCGGGGATCCAGCCGACCAGCACAAAGCTCTTTCCGTGTTTGCAGGCGTGGTTCTTGATCGACTGATAGGTGTGGTGCTTGCATACCGCCGAGAAGATCTTGATGATCTCATCCTTGTGCGCGGCGGTATACTCCCTGACTTCCTTTTCGATCTCAGCCGATTCCGTTTTCATGTCGTCGATCAGCTTTTGCTGATTCTCGATATATTCCTTGGGAGTCCCTGTGAAATCCTCGATGACGGTTTCTTCAAAGTACAGCCGTGAGAAGATCCGATCCACCTTCGGCGCTTCCTCGATGGGGGTGACATACACGCCCCAGTAGTAGGTGCCGTCGTGGGTACAGGGGAAGAACTCCACATAAGGATTCTCGCTGTAGGCGGAGAGCTTCTCGTAGCTGTCATAGGGCAGACGACCGAAGTGCGTGATGATATACTCACACTCGCGGAATCTCTCGACATCGATGTCCAGTCCGAGAAAATGGCGCGTCGTTTCGATCCTTTCCTTACAGTCTGCACACGCCGCATCCAGCTCCTCGCGCTTTCTGAGCATCGCGCCGAGGTTTTGGTCAAAGTTCTCGACGAGCTTGTCGATATCCTCGACGCTCATGGACTCGTATTCATCCGAATCGACAATCTGCGGCTTGATCCCTGAGCTGTGCATCATTTCTCTGAGCTTGTCGAGTACGGGACCCAGATCGTTTCCCGCGCTGATGGGTAGAAGGCTCTCGTTATTCGAGAAGAACTCAGCCGTTTCATCGGGCTGAAAAACGCCTGTCTGACCCAGCGCGGACACGGTCTCGTCCAGATCGTCCATCAAGCCGATCATGTTGACCAGCTTCATTTTTGCAAGCGACACAAACTATCACCTCACATTCTAAAAAATCAACATTTCTTTTATTTTATCTGGTTCCATCGAATACCTGACGCCTTCGATGATGGTGATGATATTCCTCAGTTCCGTGTTGGATACGATATAATAAGCGAGCAGGACGATCTCGGGATTGGAGGAGAAGTACATCTCGTGCCTGCAAACCTCGAATCTGCCCTGGATCAGCATTTCGCCGTCGATATCATATCGCCGCGCCTTGCGGCCGATCGGCGTCTGTGCCAAAGCATCCCTGACTTCTTCATAGGATTCCTTCGAGAGGATGCTGTCGATCTTCTTGCTCAGCTTGCCGTAGGGGATCAGATGCTCTCTGATGACGTCGTTCGGCAGGTTATAGTAACGCTTAAGCCGAAGGATCCTCGAATAGTTGTCATAATCCGTCAGCGTATCGAAAAGCGCGAGCAACTGCGTCTTATCCTTTTTGCTTTTGATATGGTTGATGCTTTTGTACAGCTCATCGAGGATGGCGGTGTCAATCGCGTCGTCGATTGTTGCGATGCGATAATTGCCGTCCGCGTCGGGCGGGAACTTTTCAAAGATCTTTTTGTAGATCGTTGTATCGAGGACGCTCATCAGCTCCTGATAGCTCCTGACTTTTGACAAGCGCTCGAGCGAGATATCGGTATGCTCGTTGAAGTACATCGGCAGATCAAAGATGTATTCATGCGCTTTGCCGGTCGAGAGCAGGGTGATAAACCTGATGATCTCTTTGTCCTCGGTTTTTCTGAGAATATAGGTGGTGACAGGGGATTTGTCGGAGTTATAACGGCACAGACTCAGAAAGCTGTCAAAGAGCTTGCCCCTGAGGATATTTTCGAGGTTGCCTCGATGGATATCGTTGCTGACCTTGCCTAAGAACCCCTGATAATAGGTGTAGGAGCGCAGATACTGCACGATCTCTCCGATGGACTCACACTTGATCAGTGCGTTATAGTCCTTGAGCGTGAGGCGCTTACCGTATTTTGATTTTGCTTTTGCGATGACCGCAGAGGATGGATTGACTACCGACATTTCTTCACCGCCTTTCCATATATATTTTGTGCGTCGAACAAAACAGTATCAAGCGAGTACGCGGCTGACGATCTCGTCGATCCACCTGTCGCCGTTATTGCGATAGAGCGCCTGCATATCCTTCTCCGCCAGTTCAACCTTTTCGGTGTACTCGGAGAGGGACTTTTCGGCATATTCACGATCTACCGCGATGTTCTTTTCGATACGCTCTTTGGCTCGCTCGATATAGTCGCTGTAGATTTTCTCGCGCAGCTCCTCGATCTCTTTCTCGCTTTTGATCTTGTTCTGTTCTGCTTCTTCTTTGATTTTTCTGGCGTTCTCATCCATCGCGATGATTTTCGCTAACATATCCTGCATGATAACACCTCCGTCAGTTTTTCAGTGATTGCAGGGGAGCGGGGATTCGTCCGCCGAGGTTGACGAACTTCTCGGGATTGCCCTTTCTCAGCTCCATCACGGGACCCTTGCCGAGCAGACCGCCGAAATCCAGCTCGTCGCCGGCGTGTCTGCCGATCGCGGGGATCACGCGGACAGCGGTGGTTTTCGAGTTGATCATGCCGATCGCGGCTTCATCCGCGATGATCGCCGAAACGACCTCCGGTGTGACGTCGCCGGGGATGACCAGCATATCAAGACCGACCGAGCAGACCGCGGTCATCGCCTCGAGCTTGGTGATATCCAGTGCGCCCTGATTGACGGCGTTGATCATGCCCTGATCCTCGGATACCGGGATGAACGCGCCCGAGAGTCCTCCGACGTGCGATGACGCCATTACGCCGCCTTTCTTGACTGCGTCGTTGAGCAGCGCAAGCGCCGCGGTCGTACCGTGACAGCCGCAGATCTCCAGTCCCATCTCCTCCAGAATATGCGCGACAGAGTCGCCGACAGCAGGAGTGGGGGCGAGGGAGAGGTCAACGATACCAAACGGCACGGAAAGCCGCTGGGACGCCTGCTGTGCGACCAGCTGACCCATGCGGGTGATCTTGAACGCGGTTTTCTTGACGAGGTCGGCGACCTCGGTGATATCCTTGCAATCGGCTTTTTCGAGCGCGGCGCGAACGACGCCGGGGCCCGATACGCCGACGTTGATGACACAGTCGGCTTCGCCTACGCCGTGGAACGCGCCCGCCATGAACGGGTTATCCTGTACGGCGTTGCAGAAGGTGACGAGCTTTGCTGCGCCGATGCAGTTTTTATCGGCGGTCAGCTTTGCAGAATCGACGACTGCTTTGCCCATCATGCGCACAGCGTCCATGTTGATACCGGCTTTTGTCGAACCGATATTGACGGACGAGCATACGCGCTCGGTGACGGAAAGCGCCTCGGGGATGCTCTCGATCAAGGCATAATCGCCCGCTGCGAAGCCCTTTTCCACCAGCGCGGAATAGCCGCCGATGAAGTTGACGCCCAGCGTGTCGGCGGCTCTGTCGAGCGCCTTGGCAAATTTCAGGATCTTCTGTGTCTGGCAAACGCCCGCGATGATCGAGATCGGCGTGACCGAGATGCGCTTGTTGATGATCGGGATACCGTATTCGCGGGTGATATCCTCACCGGTTTTCACCAGATCCTTCGCGTACATGCAGATCTTGTCATAGATTTTGTCGCACGCCTTGTCGATATCGCTGTCAATACAGTCGATCAGCGAGATACCCATCGTGATCGTCCTCACATCCAGGTTCTCGTTGTCTATCATATTAATGGTTTCTAAGATGTCTTTTGTTTCCAGCATAGGCTACCTCAGATCTTGTGCATACTGTTGAAGATATCCTCATGCATGACATGAATCTTCAGATTGTTGTCCTCGCCGAGCTTGTCGAGCTTTTTGACCAGCTCGTCAAAGGAAACATTAACTTTGTCGATCTCCGCAAGCATGATCATCGCGAACATGTCCTGCAGAACGCTCTGAGTGACCTCGATGATGTTGGCGCCGACATCTGCACAGGAAGTGGAAACCTTACTGAGTATTCCGACGCTGTCCTTGCCGAGTACCGTAATAACTGCTTTCATACTTGACCTCCCAATGATAAATGGCACAACATTTCGTATTCCGTCCTATTATACACCTTTTATTTTGTGGTAATTTGTTGATTAGAATTATAATGATATTTTTGTGCAATTATCTTCTTTTGTACAAAAAATCAGGAGTATCACAGCGATACTCCTGAGTGTGATCAGCATTATAATTGTTCAGCCAAAGCCTTGATGTAATCCTTGAGTCCCTCGGCGGTCTCGGGGTGCTTCATGCCGACGTCGATATTCGCCTGCAGGATGCCGAGCTTGTTGCCCATATCATAGCGCTTGCCGGAGAATTCAACAGCGGTCATACCGACGGTCTGAGCCAGCTCCTTCATCGCGTCGGTGAGCTGGATCTCGCCGCCCGCGCCGGGAGCGGTATGCTCGAGGATGTCGAAGATCTCGGGAGGCAGAACGCATCTGCCGAGGATCGAGTAGAGCGAGAGGATCTCCTCGTCGGTCTGAGGCTTCTCGACCATGTCTGTGCATTTGTAGACGTTGTCCTTGATGTTCTCGATCTTCAGGGAGCTGTACTTTTTGATCGCTTCCTTTGAGACCGGCTTGATACCGAGAACGCCCTTTCCGAATGTACCGTAAGCGTCGATCAGCTCCTTAGAAGCGGGAATATCGCCGAGGATGACGTCGTCGCCGTACATGACGAGGAACGGTTCATCGCCGACAAAGGTCTTTGCCTTTGAGACCGCGTGTCCAAGTCCCTTGGTCTCGATTTGTCGGATATAGTGGATGTTCGCCATCTTGTGGATATCCTTGATGCTGTCGAGCTGAGCGGTCTTGCCGGCTTTTTTCAGCACATATTCAAGACTGACGCTGTGGTCAAAATGATCCTCGATGACGCCCTTGCCGCGGTTGGTGATGATCAGGATATCGGTGATACCTGCGGCGACGGCTTCTTCAACAATGTATTGGATCGCGGGCTTGTCCACGATGGGGATCATTTCCTTGGGCATTGCCTTGGTAGCAGGCAGAACGCGGGTTCCAAGTCCCGCGGCGGGGATAACTGCTTTTGTGATTTTCATGTTCATTCACCTCAAAAAATCCAACCGGCGAGTAACGTCGGGATGTATCTGATAATAATAGCTGTGACAAGCAGCGAGATCGCTAAGGGGACGTTCACGCCGCCCTTTGTCTGGAGCAGGGTGTCGGGATTTTCGTTCTCACCCGCATTCTGCTTGATCTTGTTGATCTCGGTCTTGCAGTGCTTCATATAAAGGCGGTTGAAGTTCGCACCGATCACGATCATCAAAGCAATCAGCATGATGTAGACGATGCCGGGGACATAGAGCTTGATCGCGTCGGCAGTGCTGAGCTTTGAGAGAAATTCGTTGACCTTGATCGTGCCGCTTGCGTAGGCTTCCATAAACTGATTGTATAGATCGCGAAAGGCGATCACGACATACAGCATCGCGGCATAGAGCGCGACCTCAAGACCGAAGATCACCGCGCCGATCTTGTACATCTTGCGGTACAGCATATAGCCGCCCGAGAACAGCGCCGCCGAGAAGTTGAACTTCGACTTGTTGAACGCTTTGAT
>JAFSRK010000158.1 GCA_017446165.1 Ruminococcus sp. | reverse complement strand
GCGGGATGCATAGATGGCGGCGGTCATGCCCGCAACGCCACCGCCGATAATCGCTAAATCATACATGGTATATATCCTCCTTTGAATATTAGAATCAATCAGTGAGTGACCACTGACAACTTTTTTTCAAATTACTATGGATTTATGGATAACCTTGTGTTACAATACTATCAAATCATAACACGGAGGTAAATACTATGGCAGTTGAACATTTGACAGAAGATATTTTCGAGTCCAAGATCGCAAGCGGCGTGGTGCTGGTCGATTTCTTTGCAACCTGGTGCGGTCCGTGCAAGATGCTCTCACCGATCGTCGAGGAGATCGCTGACGAGTGTGACGGTTCCTTCTCCGTCTACAAGGTCGATATCGACGAGGCTGAGGACGTCGCGATGGATTTCGCCATCATGAGCGTTCCCACCCTGATCATCTTCAAGGACGGCGTTGAGGCGACCCGCATGATCGGCGTTCAGCCCAAGACCGCGATCCTCGACGCGATCAAGAAGCTCGTCTGATCAATCGTATCTATCTAAAGAAACACCCACTGCGGCTATCTTATCCGTAGTGGGTGATTTTTATGCGTGATTACTCGTAGTGAAAGTGCTTTTTGATCGCCGTGAACGACTCGTCGGAGATGACATGCTCCATCCTGCACGCGTCCTCGGTGGCGGTATCCTCGCTGACGCCCATGTTGATGAGGATCTTTGTCAGGTACTGGTGGCGTTCATAGATCTTCTCCGCGACCTCTCTGCCCGCTTCGGTGAGGCTGATGCCGCCGCCGTCGCCGACCGTGACGAAGCCGCCGTTTCGGAGCAGTCCGATGGCGCGGCTGACCGAGGGCTTTGAGAAGCCCATGTATTCGCCGACGTCGATCGCGCGGACAAAGCTCTTTTCCTGAGATAATACCAGAATTGTTTCGAGATACATTTCGCCGGATTCCTGCAGATGCATAGGTCATCCTCCTGACTGTCATGTGATAGTATTATTTTACTACATTAAAATGAAAAAATCAATCACCCAAACTGATTTCTGTCATAATTATATTTGATAAAATATAATTTGTCAATATATATTTAGAAAAAATATCGCCTCTCCTCAAAAACGGGGAGAGGCATTATATATTAGTATAGCGATCAGTTCGGGTTCTCGTCGTCGCGGTTGCCGTCGATAATGTCCGCGATGATCTCGCGCTCGTCCATGTGGTACTTCACGCCGCGGATCTCCTGATAATCCTCGTGACCCTTGCCCGCCAGCACGACGATATCGCCGTCCTCGGCGTTTTCGATGCAGTAGCGGATCGCGTCAATGCGGTTCGGGATGACGACATAGTTGCCGCCGACCTTGTCGAGTCCGATCTTGATATCGGCGATGATATCCATGACGTCCTCATAGCGGCTGTTGTCCTCGGTGACGACCGAGAGATCGGAGAGCCTGCCGGAGACCTCGCCCATCTCATAGCGGCGGGATTTCGGACGGTTGCCGCCCGCGCCGAACATGGTGATCAGGCGGTGGGGCTTATACTCGCGCAGGGTGCTGAGAACGTTCTCCATGGAAACGGCGTTGTGCGCGTAGTCGATGAGCATGGTGTAGTTGCCGGGTACGGGGACGACCTCGACTCTGCCCTTGACCTTGACGTTCGACAGACCTCTGAGGATCGCGTCATCGTCGATGTCGAAGTGACGGCAGACGGCGATCGCCGCGAGCGCGTTGTAGACCGAGAAGCGGCCGGGGATCGCGACGTCGACGCTCAGTTCCTTGGCGCCGGTGGTGTTGAAGTGTACGCCGATGAAGCCCGCCTTCGCGACCAGCTCGTCGCCGTGGGCGACCAGCTCGGCGTTTTCGCTGTAGCCGTAGCTCTCGATGGTGCAGGTGTGACCCTTGATGACCGCCTCGGCGTTGTCGTCGTCGATGTTGATGATACCGGCTTTGCAGCAGCGGAACAGCAGGCTCTTGCAGGCGAGGTACTCCGCCATGTCCTTGTGTTCGCTGTCGCCGATGTGATCGCTCGAGAAGTTGGTGAAGATACCGTAGTCGAAGAGGATGCCGTCGGTGCGGTGCCATTTCAGACCCAGCGACGACGCCTCGATGACCATCGCCTTGCAGCCGTCGTCGACCATGCGGCGCATCGCCTGCTGGATCTCATAGCTCTCGGGCGTGGTGTTGTTGGTCTTGTAGATGCGGTCGCCGATCAGGATGCCGAGGGTGCCGATGGTACCGGTCTTGATGCCCGCGGTCTCGAGGATAGAGCGGATCATCGCGACGGTGGTGGTTTTGCCCTTGGTGCCGGTGACGGCGACGGTGGTCAGCTGCTCGGCGGGTCTGCCGAAGTATTCGACCGACATTCTCGCGAGCGCCGCGCGCGAATCCTTCACGCGGACGGTGGTCACGCCGTCATAGGCGATGCCCTTGTCCTCGACGACCAGCGCCTTGGCGCCGCGCTTTACCGCGTCGGGGATGAACTTGTGACCGTCGACGTTATATCCCTTGAGCGCGACGAACACGCATCCGGGAACGACCTTGCGGCTGTCATAGATGACGTCCTTGATCTCGACGTCAAGCGAGCCCGCGTCGGTGATATAGTCGCATTTCTGCAGTAATTCCAAAAGTTTCATCTTAGCCTCCGAAGTAGCAGTCATTGCGAGGGGAAGGCTCCCTTTTCTAAGGGAGCTGTCAGCAAAGCTGACTGAGGGCAGCCCGCGGCAATCCCGCAAAGGACAGAACAGTTTATGTAACAGGGGGATTCCCACGTCGAGGCTTACGCCTCTCCTCAAAATGACAATGATTATAAATACCCCTATATTATACATATAAATATAGGGTGATGTCAATGTGGTTTTTGCGTCCTTTTCGGCACTTTTAGTAAAAATACACTAAAATATAGTTACAGCTTGTAATATTTTGATTTTTGTTCCGCAATAGAATTAAAAACGTTCCGTTCAGGAACATGTCGCCGACAGTCGGCAGAGGGTCTTTGACAAGATGCACAAAAGTGGATTTTATGAAATCAACAAAGGACAGGGCTGTTATTTGTGCATACTATCCATAAAATAAAAAATCAATTGTTAAAATGACCAAAACTCAAATCCAAAATTAATATTTTAGATAAAAAGTACAAAGGGAGTTGAAATTGACTACTCGGTTATGGTAAAATTTATACAGTGATAAGGTGCGATCGGTCCGGATTCTCGGTCGAACCTCACAAAAATATTTTTTGGAAAGAAGGAAATCCATTATGAAAAAGGTATTAGCACTGCTGCTTGCAGTACTGATGATGGCTTCCGTTCTCGTAGCTTGCGGCGGCGGTTCGAACAACTCGTCTAACAGCAACAGTTCCGACACAAGCAAGTCCGACGGCGATCCGTTCCACGGCGAGGACAACATCAAGCTGACTGTATGGGCAGCAGATAAGGCTATCGACGTAACCAAGGAACTCTGCGACGAATTCAAGGCGCAGTATCCCGACAAGAAGATCGACATCACCGTACAGGTACAGGGCGAAGGCGACGCTGCCGCTCAGGTTCTGAACGACAAGGACGCTGCTGCTGACGTATTCAGCTTTGCTTGCGACCAGCTGAACAGACTGATCGCTGCGAACGCTCTGGCTCCGGTTTACACCGTTGACGCTGTCACCGCTCGTAACTCCGAGGCTTCCATCGCTGCCGGCACCATCGACGGTCTGCTCTATGCTTACCCCGAGACCGGTGACAACGGTTACTACCTCGTATACGACAAGAGCGTTGTTTCCGACGAAGACGCTAAGACCCTCGAAGGCGTTCTCGCAGCCTGCAAGAAGGCTAACAGAAAGTTCGTCCTCGACGCAGGTAACGGCTTCTTCTCCTGCATGTTCCCCTTCACCGGCGGCATGACCATCGAAGGCATCAAGGATGAGACCCAGCAGTTCAACGACTACAACGAAGACGAGGTTGTTGATACTCTCGAAGCTTTTGCGAAGCTCTTCCACGAGTACAGCGACATCTTCATGTCCGCTGAGGCTACCAAGATCTCTACCGGTATGGCTGCTGCTACCCGCACCGTAGCTGCCGGCGTTGACGGTTCTTGGAACGCTGCTGCTGTTGCTGACGCTCTCGGCGATGATTTCGGCGCTATGAAGCTGCCCACCATCAACGTTGGCGGTACCGACAAGCAGATCATCTCCATGCACGGCTACAAGCTCATCGGCGTAAACTCTCACTCCAAGTTCCCCGAAGCTGCTCAGCTGCTGGCTGACTACCTCACCGACGAGGCTGCTCAGCTCAAGCGCGCTCAGGTTCTCTCCTGGGGTCCCTCCAACAACAATGCCGTTAAGGATGCTTCCGTAACCGGTAACGTTGCTCTGGCTGCTATTCTGGATCAGTCCCAGTACTCTGTCGCACAGGTCAACATCGCTGACACCTTCTGGTCTCCGATGGGTACCCTGGGCAACACCCTCTGGAAAGACGCTGACTTCAGCCGCGACACCATCAAGAAGAACTTCGAGAAGACCATCGCTAACATCAAGGACGAATAATCTCTGACGTTTCGATCACTTAAAGTTTAACTGATTCATCCGGGCGGACGGTGTCCGCCGTCCGCCCGACAATCGCTTTGTTACTGTATACCTTATTCGTCTGTTAAGTGTACGGTGAATATTTAACAGACGACTAAACTTCAAGCTGGGAGTTGAACTGATGAAATATATTGATTATGTACAGCTCAACCCGTTCCAAAAATTCTGGTACAACTTCAAGAACTTCTTCATCGCTCTTCCGGGCAACCTGAAAAAGTTCTTCTGCATGATCGGCCGCGCGATCAAAAAGTTCTTTGTCGGTATCGGCAAGGGCGTCGCCGGTTACTTCACCAGATTTGTCAAGGGCGATTGGGCGACTAAGCTGTCCTACATCATCATGGGCTTCGGCAACATGATGAAGGGACAGATCATTAAAGGCTTGATTTTCCTCGCCACTGAGGTTGCCTTTATCTTCTTTATGATCGCTTTCGGCTGGGACAAGATTTACAATCTCGGTTTCTTCAGCCCGAACCACACCATCGGTTGGAACGGCGTCGACGAATGGGTCACCAATCCCGAGACCGGCCGTCCGATGCATATCGTCGCGGATGACTCCATGCAGCTGTTGCTCTACGGCGTCATGACCCTGATCATCATCGCGGTGTTCCTGGTCATCTACTTTGCTTCTGTCAAGTCTGCGTACAAGGCGCAGCAGGCAAAGGCAGCAGGCGAGAAGCTCCCCACCTTCAAGGAAGAGCTCAAGGACCTGATGGACGCGAAGTTCCACATCACGCTGCTTGCGTTCCCGACTCTGACCATCTCTATCTTCACGATCTTACCGCTGGTATTCATGATCCTGATCGCGTTCACCGATTACACCATGAACAACCAGTTCTTCCGCTGGACGGGTCTGCAGACCTTCGCGGATATCTTCACCTCTACGGGCGGCGCCTCCAAGGGCCAGACCTTCGTAGAGCTGACAAAATGGACCTTAATCTGGGCGGTCTTCGCTACCGTACTGAACTATATCCTCGGTATGGTCGTCGCCCTGATGATCAATAAAAAGGGCATTAAGCTCAAAGCTCTGTGGAGAACCCTCTTCGTTATCACCGTTGCGGTGCCGCAGTTCGTTTCTCTGCTTCTCATGCAGCAGATGCTCGACGCTCACGACGGCGCGATCAATATGCTGTTTGCGAAAATCGGTCTGATCGACTCGAACCACTTCATCGACTTCCTCGGAAACGCGAACAAGTGGATCCCGCGTTTGACGGTCATCATCGTCAACGTATGGGTCGGTATTCCGTACACCATCCTGATCACCTCCGGTATTCTGATGAACATCCCGGCGGACCTGTACGAGAGCGCGACCATCGACGGCGCGGGTCCTGTGAAGTCCTTCTTCAGCATCACCCTGCCCTACATGCTGTTCGTTACCACTCCGTACCTGATCACCACCTTTATCGGTAACATCAATAACTTCAACGTTATTTACCTGTTGGTCGGCAGCCAAGACTCGATCGACCTACATAACGCGGGTTATACAGACTTGCTTGTCACATGGCTGTTCCGATTGTCCCAGAACACGGGCGAGTATAACCTCGCGGCTGCCATCGGTATCTTGGTATTCATCGTCTGCGCGACTGTATCGCTGCTGACCTTCAACCTTACCAAGTCCGCTAAGAACGAGGAGGAATTCTCATGATTAAGAGTTATAAAGCGCGTAGAATCGTTGCCAATACCTTTATCTATATCCTTCTCGGCGGTCTCGGTCTTATCTGGGTCTCCCCGCTGGTATACCTTGTTCTCCACTCCTTCCGCGGCGGCAAGGCTGAGCTTGCTACCTCGATCCTGCCCCACGAGTGGACGCTGGATAACTATGCGAGAGTCTTCAATCCTCCGGATACCAACGTTGCGAACTTCCCGCAGTGGTTTGCGAATACTTTCGTCATCGCGATCTTCAGCTGTATCATCTCCACCCTCGCGGTACTCATGGTTTCCTACGCCTTCAGCCGTCTGCGCTTCAAGGCAAGAAAGCCTTTGATCAACGTCGGCATGATCCTCGGTATGTTCCCCGGCTTCATGACCATGATCGCGATCTACTACCTCTTGAAGGTTATGGGTATCCTCGCGATGCCCAGAGTCGCTCTGATCATCTGCTACTCCGCAGGCGCAGGTCTCGGATATCAGATCAGTAAAGGCTTCTTCGATACCATCCCGCGTGCGCTGGATGAAGCGGCGACCATCGACGGCGCTACCAGAAACCAGATCTTCTGGAAGATCATTCTTCCGATGTCTAAGCCGATTCTGGTTTACACCGTTCTGACCTCCTTCATCGGTCCTTGGACAGACTTCATTCTGGCGAAGATCATCGTCGGCGCACAGGGTCCCGAGCATTATACCGTTGCGATCGGTCTGCAAAAGCTGATCGACCAGGAACACAAGGCACAGCACTTCCGCGAGTTCCTTGCCGGTTCCGTCGTCGTTGCCGTACCGATCACCCTGCTGTTCCTCTTCATGCAGAGGTACTATGTCGAAGGCGTTACCGCCGGCGGCGTAAAGGGTTAATCCTATCAATCTAAAAGGGCGGAGATCTCTCCGCCCTTTTTTCCTCTTTGATATTCATTACTCTGGATTAAAGAATTAGGAGTTAGGAGTCAAGGGAAACGCTGACGCCTTCTGAAATAGTGGCAACACCCAACGCGGAGCAAATGCACATCGGCGTAGGGACGACCGGTGGTCGTCCGCCCGCAGGAAGGTTTCATCCCTATCCGGGGTTGAGTGTATCATCCCTGCCCGTCATTCTCGGACGAGCAATGCTCGTCCCTACGGCGGGAACGTTCCTCAGTCGGGGACGGCTGGCTTTTGTTATCCTTTGGACGATCTCTCCCCTTAGAAGGGAGATCACCCCTCGCTCTACCGACTCGACTCCTCACTTCTCACTCCTATCTAAAAAGGTGATTCTATGAAAAAGATACTCTCCCTGATCCTTGCCCTCATGATGGTGATGAGCGTGCTTGTTGCCTGCGGCGAGGACAAAAACAACAATAATTCCTCCGGATCGGGCGGCAATACTCCCGCGTTTGTTTCCGATCCGGTCAATACCCTGAAAGCCGAGCAATCGACCGACAAATACCGCAGCTATTATCAGGTATGGATCGGCGCGTTCCATGACTCCGACGGAGACGGCACCGGCGATCTGCCCGGCGTGATCGAAAAGCTCGATT
Source organism: Ruminococcus sp. (assembly GCA_017446165.1). Classification (GTDB taxonomy): domain Bacteria; phylum Bacillota; class Clostridia; order Oscillospirales; family Acutalibacteraceae; genus Ruminococcoides. The sequence goes on along the minus strand of JAFSRK010000158.1, from coordinate 1,714 downwards.
ACATCAACGACGGCGACCCCAACTCCGGCGACGACCTCGGCGCGGACGGCATCTGGCTCTCGCCGATGATGCCCTCGTCCACCTACCACAAGTACAACGTCGAGGACTACTACACCATCGACGAGGAATTCGGCACGCTCGACGACTTCGATAAGCTCCTCAAGGAAGCGCACGACCGCGGCATCGTGGTCATCATCGACCTGGTCGTCAACCATGCCGGCGCCCGCCACGAGTTCTTCCAGAAAGCCTGTGAAGAGCTGCGTCAGGGCAAGGAAGACGGCTATGCGCGCTACTTCAACTTCTCCAAGACCCAGTCGCCCGTCTATCAGCACAAGGTCAGCGGCTCCGACTACTGGTACCAAGGTGATTTCTGGGATCAGATGCCCGACTGGAACCTCAGCTTCGAGGGTACCCGCGAGTACTTCGAGGACGTCGTGAAGTTCTGGCTCGAGCGCGGCGTCGACGGCTTCCGTCTGGACGCGGTCAAGTACTTTGACGACGACCACACCGACGGCAAGGAGTTCATGAAGTGGTTCTACGACATGGCGAAGGGCTACAAGGACGACGTCTACATGGTCGGTGAGGACTGGACCGAGACCGGCGATATCTACGATATGTACGAGAGCGGCATCGACAGCCTCTTCAACTTCAAGTTTGCCGGCACCGGCGGCGAATTCCTCATGGCGTCGGGCGCGATGGAGAACTTCACCAAGAAGCTCAAGAAGTATGACAACAACATCCACGAACACAACGCGAACGCCATCAACGCGAACTTTTTGACCAACCACGACATGAACCGCCTCGCGAGCATGATCGAGACCGAGGATAACAAGATCGCCGCGGCGGTCTATATGCTCTCCCCGGGCAACTCCTTCACCTACTACGGCGAGGAGATCGGCATCGAAGCCCCCAACTCCAACGGGGACGCGAACTACCGCACCGCGATGGTCTGGGACAGCGACGACCTGCCGAAGATCGACACCGAGGGCATCACGGCTGACGACACCGCGCCTCTGGGCGGCGTGAAGCAGCAGCTCGCCGACAGCAGCAGTCTGTTGAACACCTACCGCAAGCTGATCAAGATCCGCATGCAGAACCCCGAGATCGCGCGCGGCACGGTCGGCGACACGGTATCCTTCTCCGATCCCGACTGCGCGGGCTACATCATCGAGTCCGACGGCGCGAAGCTGCTCGTCATCCACAACGCGAGCAAGGACGATAAGGAGCTGACCGTCGATATGATCACCTCTCCCGAGCTTCGCGGCTGGTCGACAGCGCAGGAAAAGGCAGACGGCGTGTCCGTCACCCTCGACGGCGCCACCCTCAAGCTGCCTGCCCGCACCTCCGTTGTCCTCAAAGAAACCAAATAACGCCGATATCCGAGCGTTTCAAAACGATATCTGACAGAAACTCCCGCTGATGTGTTCAGCGGGAGTTGTTTTTTCATTATCGGCGGCATTTTTTATCCTGCCGCCATTTTCTTTGAAAACATTCCGAAAAAATGCAGACAAGCCCCGACAATCATGATGACGCGGGGCGTTTATAATAGTAGCAAATCAGCGGATGCCTGTTGATACTAATATCAATTAAAACGCTTAAACAAGATATTTGCGGAAAATTTCGCAGAGCAAGGCGGAGATCGCAGGCAGGCTGGCGCCTGTCAAGATCGACAACGCAGCTATGCGGAATTTAACGCAATAGATGTTAAAGGGTT
>JAFSRK010000157.1 GCA_017446165.1 Ruminococcus sp. | reverse complement strand
GTGGTTGGTAGTTGGTGGTTGGTAGTTGGTGGTTGGTAGTTGGTGTTGGTAGTTGGTGGTTGGTAGTTGGTAGTTGGTGGTTGGTGGTTAGTAGTTGGTAGATATGTAACTCCTAACTTCTCTCTCCTGATTGTTTTTTTGCAGCCTCTACATTTTAGCACTTTCGTGATTTAAAGTCAAGAAGATTTAAAGAATTAAAGTCGTATATCTTGTATATTTTGCGTCGACTTTTTTGTGCAAGATGTATATAGAGTATAATAAATACAAAAATAAAGAGAGAAATGCGCCGTGAGGCGTGATATCGTATTGAATGTTCTTCCAAAATATGGTATGCTATCAATGTATAAAAAGTATAAAGGAGTTGCATGTATATGGCAGTTAATCCCAGAAAAGTAGGCATCGTCGGCTGCGGCTTCGTCGGCTCGTCGACGGCGTTCGCGCTCATGCAGAGCGGTCTCTTCTCCGAGATCGTCATGATCGACGCCGACAAGGCAAAGGCAGAGGGCGAGGCGATGGATATCAGTCACGGTCTGCCGTTCTCAAAGCCTGCCGCGATCTACGCGGGCGACTATGACGATATCGCCGACGCGGCGATCGTGATCGTGACCGCCGGCGCGGCTCAGAAGCCCGGCGAGACGCGTCTTGACCTGATCAAAAAGAACGTCGGAATCTTCAAGTCCATCATCCCTCAGATCGCCGAGCGCAATTTCAAGGGCATCCTCCTGATCGTCGCGAATCCGGTGGATATCCTGACCTATGCCGCGAAGAAGCTCTCCGGCTTCTCCGACGACCGCGTCTTCGGCTCGGGCACGGTGCTTGACTCCGCCCGACTGAGATATAACCTCAGCACCCACCTCGGCGTCGACCCGCGTTCCATCCATGCGTTCATCATCGGTGAACACGGCGACAGCGAGTTTGCCGCGTGGAGCAGCGCGAACGTATCCGGCATCGAGATCAGCCGCTTCTGTGAGATGCGCGGCTATTATCACGACCACGACCTCGCGAAAGAGAATATCCAGGAAGAGGTCAAGAACGCCGCCTATGACATCATCAGCAAGAAGCATGCGACCTACTACGGTATCGCGATGTCGGCGAAGCGTATCTGTGAAGCCATCGTCAGGGACGAGAAGTCCATCCTGCCGGTGTCGTCCATCCAGCACGGCAGATACGGGATCAACGACGTTGCGCTGTCGATCCCTGTGATCGTCGGCAAGGACGGTATCGAGAGTGAGGTGCCCTTTGCGCTGAATGACGACGAGATCAAGCGTCTGCGCGAATCTGCAAACACCTTGAAGGACGTCATCAAGTCCTGTGACCTCGAGGAAGAATAAGGCATCATAAAGCCCGCCGTATGATTCGGCGTGCTTTGCTGTTATAGTTCTGAAAAAGAAATATAACAAAATTTATCAGAATGTGAAACATTTTGCCTGTTTCATTCGTTTATACGGTGAAAGTCCTTTTTTGAGGTGATGATATGAAGCATAGACTGATCGCCTTGCTGTTTGTGGTCATCGCCATCCTGCCGATGGCGATATCGACGGCATCGGCGAACAGTGCGCCCGATCCTGATTTTATCATTCATTTCAGCGGGGTCGAGGGGAGCTGTTACATGACGCTGCTCTATAAAGAGAAGCCGGATGAAGATGATATCTACCATGTCAGCGAGGACGGAAAACGTGATCCGGAAATCTTCGACTATGGTCTGTACGGTCATCGCATGTCCGACGATGTCGCCGAGCCGGTCTTTCAACGATTTTTCCGGTATGAGGATCCGGACGGGTATTACTTCGTTCAATGTATGGCGGATGTGAGCGACGGCAAATCATTTTATGAGAATCTATACTATCCGAAAGAATTCAAAGTTCTTTTGTATTTTCCCGACAGCGGCGTGTTCATATCGAGCGAGAAGCTGGAGGCAAAGTCCTATTTCAACTGCTTCAATGTCGCGGTAGAGAACGGAAAGATCGTTTCGGTGACGAGATCGTCGGAGATCGCGGAAAGAGGAATGAGCGTCTCGAACTTCCTCTATATCTTTTTCCTGACGATCCAGACGGTCGTGATAGAATTCCTCATCGCGCTCTTGTTCCGCTTCGAACGAGGAAGACAACTGGTGACTGTGTTGGTGGTGAATCTCCTGACGCACCCGCTGATGCTCGGGCTGATGATGGTGATTAACCCACCGATCAACGGCACCGTCTTTTCACCGTCGATCATCCTGTTTGAGATCGGCGTGACGGTGGCGGAGATGCTGGTCTACCTGTGGTTGTTCCCGAAGTTTGAAACAGAGCGAAAGGTGAACAGATGGCTGATCGCGGCATACGCAGTGGCGGCGAATCTGGTGACCTATTTCATCAGCGCGCTGGTCCCCGAGACAATCCTCGGATGGGTCATCTCGCGCTTGTTCTGACTGTAATAAAAAGGCCGATGCCAATCGCACCGGTCGTTTTTTCGACTGTTTTTACTTGACATATTCATGCTTCGACGCTATAATTATGCACGTACCCCTGCGCTTTATGTTTGAAATCTGTCTCGGAGGATGACCTGTTATGAAGTATCGTGCGATAAAGCGCAGCTTAGATGACATCTGCAGAAAGTGTTTGAACGAAGAGTTCCATATCGATCTTGAGCCTGTTGATTGCTATTACATGATGTATCCGCAAAAGTGTCGTCGCTGCGGCGAGATGAAGAACATCGTCACCAAGATCAGATGGAGAAAAAGGATCAAACTGTTGTTCAAATAACCGATTCAGCCATTTTCGCATGGATGATTTCATGCGCAAAACAGCCGACGTGAGAAACGATATCCTCACGTCGGCTGTTGTTTTTTATGCAGTTATTAGCATTAATTTTTCTGAAAAAGAATTAATCTTCCTCCATGATCTTGCGCGCGACATATACGCCGGAGGCGGAGGCGTGGGAGAGGGAGTGGGTGACGCCTGAGCCGTCGCCGATAACATAGAGTCCCTTGTGCTTGGTCTCAAGATTCTCGTCGAGTGCGACCTCCATGTTGTAGAACTTGACCTCGACGCCGTAGAGCAGGGTGTCGTCGTTCGCGGTACCGGGTGCGATCTTGTCGAGGGCATAGATCATCTCGATGATGTCGTCGAGGATACGCTTGGGCAGCACCAGACTCAAATCGCCCGGGGTGGCTTTCAAGGTGGGGCGGACGGTGCTTTCCTCGATGCGCTTGTGGTTCGAGCGTCTGCCGCGTTCGAGATCGCCGAAGCGCTGGACGATGACGCCGCCGCCGAGCATGTTGCTGAGCATCGCGATGCTTTCGCCGTAGCCGTTAGAGTCCTCGAACGGCTCGGAAAAGTGCTTGGATACCAAGAGGGCGAAGTTGGTGTTCTCGGTCTTTTTGGACGGATCCTCAAAGCTGTGACCGTTGACGGTGACGATACCGTTGGTGTTCTCGTTAACGACGATACCGTTCGGGTTCATGCAGAAGGTGCGGACGTTGTCCTCGAATTTCTCGGTGCGATAGACGATCTTGCTTTCGTACAGCTCGTCGGTCAGGTGAGAGAAGATGACCGCGGGCAGTTCGACGCGCACGCCGATATCGACGCGGTTGCTCTTTGTTTTGATATCCAGATCCTCACAGACGGTTTCCATCCACTTCGAACCGGATCGTCCGACGGATACGATGCACTTTTTGCAGTCGTCAAAACCGCCCTTGTGATAAACGCGGTAGCCGCCGTCGATGATCTCGATCCGCTCGACGGGTGTGTTGAAATGGAAGTCGATGATGTCGCGGATCTTGTCGTAGATGTTGCCCAAAACGATGTAGTTGATGTCCGTGCCGAGGTGACGGACGGATGCGTCAAGGAGCTTTAGGCGGTTCTGGGTACAGATCTTCTTAAAGGCGGTGCCGGCTGTGGAGAAGAGCTTGGTGTCCTCGCCGCCGTTTGCCATGTTGATCTCGTCGACATAGTGCATCAGCTCGAGCGCCTTGTCGCGCCCGATGTACTCGTGCATGGTGCCGCCGAAGTCGTTGGTGATGTTGTATTTGCCGTCGGAGAAGGCACCCGCGCCGCCGAAGCCCGACATGATCGCACAGGTCTTGCACTTGATACAGGAGGTGACCTTCTTGCCGTCGATGGGACATTTGCGCTTTTCGAGCGAGTTGCCGGTTTCAAATACCGCGACCTTGAGATCGGGACGCTTGGTCGCGAATTCATATGCCGAGAAGATACCTCCCGGACCGGCTCCGATGATGATGATGTCATAGTTCATGATAATGGTCTCCTATTTAGTATAACTACTGTTTATTTTTGAATCTCGCTACGCTTGGGCAATTATGCAATTCCTCAGTCAGCGTTGCTGACAGCTCTCCTCTGTATGGGTGTTGTGCCCCAAATCAAGATTTGGACAACACCTCACCTTTACCAAAGGGAGCCATAAATAACTCAGAACGTCGATGCGACGATTTCCTGTTTTTCTACGTTGATCAGTCCCTTGCCGTTGAGGCGCAGGGTCGGGATGACGGGCAGGCTGACGAATGCCAGCGTCATAAAGGGGTCAATGTCGTCTGACACGCTGAGCTGTTTTGCGGCGGCTTTCAGCTTTTGAAGCCGTCTGTCGACCTCGTCGATGGGCAGATCGCTCATCAGTCCGGCGATGGGCAAGGGGAGGGACTCCAGAACCTTGCCGTCGTTGACGACGACCAAGCCGCCTTCTGTCTCGCGTACCGCGTTCGCGGCGGCGGCGATATCGGCGTCGTTTGTGCCGATGACGATCAGATTGTGGGAATCATGGGCGACGCTGGTTGCGATTGCGCCGCTTTTCAGACCATAACCGCTGATGAAGCCGATGCCGATGTGACCGGTGTTGTGATGCCGTTCAAAGACGACCGCCTTGAGTACGTTGCTCGCAACGTTGATCCCGCCGTTTTGACGCGCCTGATCGGTGGGCTGTACCAGCATCTCGTCGGTAAGCAGTTCGTGCTTTTTCAATCCGATGACGCGCTGAAATTCGCGGATCTCGGGGCTTTTGATTCGATCGGGGGTGACGGGCTGCATGTGAAAGGAATGCAGGACTTTGTCGCTGTCGGGCAGGATATCGGGCTTTTCACGGACGAGCTTGCCGTCCTTTGCTGCAAGCCTGCCGCCGATGTAGACCTCTTCGACATTGAAGCTGTCAAAGTCGGACAGTACGACGAAATCGGCTTTGTAACCGGGCGCGATCGCACCGTAGCCCTTGAGGTTGAAGTAGTCGGCGATGTTCAGCGTACACATCTTGATCGCGGTGATCGGGTCGACGCCCCTTGAGACCGCCTTGCGGATGATCGCGTCCATGTGACCCTCTCTGAGAAGATCCTCGGGATGGCGGTCATCGGTGCAGAACATCGCGCGGTGACAGTAGGGCGGATGACAGATAGGCAAGAGGGCGTTCATGTTCTTTGCCGCAGTACCCTCGCGCACCATGATGTACTGACCGCGTGCGATCTTCTCGATCGCTTCTTCGGCGGTGGTGCATTCGTGGTCGGACTTCACGCCCGCCGCGACATATGCGCACAGCGCCTTGGAGCTGAGGAACGGCGCGTGACCGTCGACGATCTTGTCGACAGCTTTGGCGTCGGCGATCTTTCTCAGGAGCTTTTCGTCTGCGTCGATCACGCCGACAGAGTTCATCACCTCGGCGAGTCCGAGGACGTTGTTCTTTTCGTAGTACGGCTTCAGATCCTCTGCCTCGAGTGTTTCGCCGCTTTCCTCCATCGGGCAGGCGGGAACACAGGACGGCATGTTGAAGAAGATGTGCATATCGAGATCCTCGCACAGCTTCATGATGTAGTCGATGCCGTCGGTACCCGCGACGTTCGCAATCTCGTGCGGGTCGGCGATGATGCCCGTCGTGCCGCGGGGGAGAGCGCCGCGCTCAAATTGGGTCGGGGTGATCAGCGAGGATTCGAGGTGCATGTGACCGTCCATAAAGCCCGGTACGATGATCCTGCCGCTGAGGTCGACGACGTTATCGCCGTCATAGACGCCTAGTCCGGCGATCACACCCTCGCACACGGCGATGTCCTTCTCTTCAAGCTGTTCGGTAAAGACGTTCAGCACCTTCGCGCCTTTCAAGATCAGATCGGGTTGTACGCGACCCATGGCAATATCAATCAATCGTTTCATCCTGTTCACCGCCGTTAGTATAGTAGTTACATTGTGCCGATTTGATATTATCCATATTATTTTACCATAACTATCAGATGATTACAACCGAAAAAAGAGAAAAACAAGTCGACTTGCATTGAGAGATGCTCCTCCGCAAAATCTATCGCTGAGATCTGTCTCGGGCATTTTAAGAAAAGTTGGCAAAACAAAAGAGGCAGTTAAAAACTGCCTCAAAATGGTGCGAGTGACGGGACTTGAACCCGTACGTCAAAGACACACGCCCCTCAAACGTGCCTGTCTGCCTATTCCAGCACACTCGCATATCGAACAGTCGAATTATAACATTTTAATCCGCTGTTGTCAATATCTAAAATTTGATTGATTCAAATTTTGTTCAAGAAACGCGATATCTGTTCCTCTGTTCGGCGTATATTGGCGAGATTTGCGCTTGAACGGCCATTCCTCCTGTGTTATAATACGGATGATTATTTAATATAGGACAACTATTTCTTGACAAGAGGTATACTATGTATCATGTGAGTTTCCCCGGGTTGGGGATAGAACTGGATATCAACCGTGTAGCATTCTCCATCGGTTCGTTCAACGTCTACTGGTACGGCATCGTGATCGCGACGGGCTTGCTGCTCGCGGTGATCTATGCCTATATGAACGCCGAGAACTACGGCGTAGACCGCAGCAAGCTGTTCGACTGCGTCATTGTCGGCATCATCACGGCAGTCATCGGCGCGCGAGCCTACTATGTTCTGTCTGAATGGGACAGATACGCGGGCGATTGGGGCGCGATCTTCAACATCCGTGACGGCGGTATCGCGATCTACGGCTCGATCATCGGCGCGCTGATCGGCGGTCTGACGATGGCGAAGATCAGAAAACAGAGGTTTCTTCCGTTGCTCGATGTGACCATGATCGGTTTTCTGATCGGTCAGGCGCTCGGTCGCTGGGGCAACTTCTTCAATCAGGAGGCGTTCGGCACTCAGACTGATTCGCTGTTCCGCATGATGAGCGAGAACACGATCATCGACGGCAAGGTCGTCGCGGTGCATCCGTGTTTTCTCTATGAATCCGTATGGTGTGCGCTGGGGTTTGTGTTCCTGCACATCTTCCACAAGAAGTTCCAGAAATATCACGGTCAAATCTTCTTTTTGTACCTTGTGTGGTACGGATTAGAGCGAATGATCGTTGAGGGACTTCGCACCGACAGTCTCTACTGGACGGTGTTCGGCGTCACATTCCGCGCGTCTCAGGTCCTTTCGGGCGTATTGGTCGCTGTCGGTATCGTTATGCTGATCGTCTGGCGCAACAAGGATGACGGCGTGAGAGCCTTACAGCACAGATCCAAGGATAAAGCGAAGAGAACGAAGAAAAAATCCGAAGCAAAGGGTTGATAATATGTATCAGGTATTAGACGGAAAGCTCGTTTCCCAGAGCGTCAAGGACAGAGTCCGCGTCAGAGCGGCGGCGCATAACGCCAAGGGTGAGGAGATCACCCTCGCGGTCATCATCGTCGGTGATGATCCCGCGTCGCGCGTTTATGTCAACAATAAGAAAAAGGCATGCGAGTATGTCGGCTTCCGCAGTCTGGAATACGCTCTTCCTGCAAGCACGACACAGGAGGAGCTGATCGAGCTGATCCATGAGCTGAACGAGCGACGTGACGTCCACGGCATCCTGTGTCAGCTGCCTGTGCCGAAGCACATCGACGACAAGGCGGTCATCGCGGCGATCGATCCGAAGAAGGACGTCGACGCATTCTCCGAGATCAACGTCGGCAAGATCCTGATCGGAAAATATGATCTGCTGCCCTGTACGCCTGCGGGTGTGATGGAGCTGCTCGACTATTATGATATCAAGGTCGAGGGCAGAAACTGTGTTGTCATCGGCAGAAGCAATATCGTCGGCAAACCGATGGCGGTGCTTCTCATGCACGCAAACGGCACCGTGACCGTCACGCACAAAAAGACCCGCCACCTCAGAGAGGTCACCAACAAAGCCGATATCCTTGTGTCCAGCGTCGGCAGAGCGAAGTTCGTTACCGCCGATATGGTCAAGGAAGGCGCTGTCGTCGTCGACGTCGGCATGAACCGCGATGAGAACGGCAAGCTGTGCGGCGATGTCGTATTCGACGAGGTCGCTCCGAAATGCTCCTATATCACGCCTGTTCCGGGCGGAGTCGGACCGATGACGATCGCGATGCTGATGCAGAATACCCTCAAGGCGTTTGAGATCCAGCAGAGCGACTATGAAGGATAAGAAAAATCCGATCAGGGTGCTGAAAAACGCCGTGAGGCTCATATTAACGTCATGGTTGATCTTGAAACTCATTGCGGCGCTGATCACTTTCTTTTCATGGGGAGGCGTTGACCTCACGTTCATGAATCCTGCAGTCGAGCTTGGATTTCAGTCGTTGGTATTTATCAAAAGCACTACAATGGGTCTGATCGTGTTCATTTGCTTTGTAGTAGTGACTGCAGTCGGATTGCCGATGAGCTTTTTGATCATGCCCGACGGCAGAGCGCAAAATATCAGCGGATGGATCGCCTACAGTATCCTGATCCTTACGGATATCGGATCAGCGTTTCTGATAGGGGTTAAAGACGGTGTTTTTGTTGTTTCATTGGTAATGAGTCTGCTGATTGCGGCGTGTCTTGCCGCCTATCTCAAGTGGTTCCTGATCGATCCCGTAAAAGCCGATGCGGCTGGGGAAGAGGCTGAAAATATTTCTTGACAACAAAATGCCTTTATGATATAGTATATAAGCCGCATACTGTGGGTTACTAAGTTCGACGACAGCCGACACCCGCGAGTAGCGAGTCTATTAAGTAAGGAATGATAATATGTTCGCAGTAATTGAGACCGGCGGTAAGCAGTACAAGGTCGAGCAGAACGACGTCATCTTCATCGAGAAAATCGACGCTGAAGCGGGCGCTACCGTAGAGTTTGACGTAGTCGCTGTATCTACCGACAACGGTATCAAGGCAGGCACTCCCTATGTTGAGGGCGCCAAAGTAACCGCCGAGGTCATCAAGACCGACAAGGCTAAGAAGATTTATGTCGATACCTACAAGCCCAAGAAGGGTGAGAAGCGTAGAATCGG
>JAFSRK010000156.1 GCA_017446165.1 Ruminococcus sp. | reverse complement strand
GAAGTTCAGCTCGCTTTACAACGCGTTCCAGTACGGCGCTCCGCCTCACGCGGGCATGGCTCCCGGCGTCGACCGCATGATCATGCTCCTGACCGAGGAGGAGATCATCCGCGAGGTCATCGCGTTCCCGATGAATTCCAACGCTCAGGACGTCCTGCTCGGCGCTCCGGGCGAGGTCAGCGAACAGCAGCTCCGCGAGGTTCATATCAAATTAAGATAAATCACATACTCATTGCGAGGCTCCCTTGGAGCCGTGGCAATCCCGCAAAGAGGAGTAGATATCCTCTGTTTCCGGCATAAATGACAGGGGGATTCCCACGTCGCAACCGAGGTCGCTCCTCGGAATGACAGATATTCGTTTCCTGAAAGGAAGATACTATGGTAACACGAGAAGACATCGAAAACATCGCTCTGCTCTCGAAGCTCTTTGTCGATGAAAAGGATCTCGACAGCCTGACCGAGGAGATGCAGAAGATCGTGTCCTTTGCCGATACGATCAACAACGTCAACGTCACGACCGGCGAGTTTGATAATATCAACAATCTGTCGAATGCGTTCCGTGCGGACGAGGTCAAGCCCTCGCTTCCCGTCGAAGAAATCCTGAAGAACGCCCCCGAACAGGCCGAGGATCACTTCCTCGTCAGAAAGAGAGCGTGACCATGGGACAGATCAAAAAGCTACACGAAATGCTTATCAGCGGTCAGATCACCTGCACCGAGCTGACAAAAAAGTATCTCGACGAGATTGAAAATTCTAATAACGAATTAAACGCATATATCACCGTCACCCCCGATGTGGCGCTCGCACAGGCAAAGGCTGTTGACGAGAAGCTCGCGCGCGGCGAGAAGATCGGACTGCTCGAAGGTATCCCGATGACCCTCAAGGACAATATCTCCACCAAGGGCATCCCGACCACCTGTGCGTCCAAAATCCTCACCGGCTACAAGCCGATCTACGACGCGACTGTCTATGAGCTTCTCCAAAAGGAGGGCGTGGTCATGCTCGGCAAGACCAACATGGATGAGTTCGCGATGGGTTCCTCCTGTGAGACCTCCTACTACGGCGGCTCCAAGAATCCCCACAACACCGACCATGTGGCAGGCGGTTCCTCGGGCGGTGTAGCCTCTGCTGTCGGCGGCAATATCGCCGTTTACGGTCTCGGCTCCGACACCGGCGGTTCGATCCGTCAGCCCGCGTCGTTCTGCGGTATCGTCGGACTCAAGCCTACCTACGGCGCGGTATCGCGTTACGGTCTGATCGCTTACGCTTCGTCGTTCGACCAGATCGGTCCGATCACCCACGACGTCGAGGACGCCGCGATCGTCTTTGACGCGATCGCAAAGTACGACGAGCGCGACAGCACCTCTCAGGGTTCTGAGCCGACCCTCCCGACCCTGTACGATGATATCGCCGGTAAGAAGATCGGCATCGCCAACCAGTATCTCAGCGGCGTTCGAGAGGACGTCAAGGCGGCTGTTCTGGATGCCGCGAAAGCCTATGAAGAAATGGGCGCCGAGATCGTTTACTTCGATCTGCCCGAGCTGGATTTCGCCCTGCCGTGCTACTATATCCTCGCGATGGCGGAGGCATCCTCCAACCTCGGTCGCTATGACGGCATCCGTTACGGCTACAAAGCCGAGCATTATAACGGCACGCATGACATGATCTGCCGCACCCGCTCTGAGGGCTTCGGTAAGGAGGTCCAGCGTCGCATTCTGATGGGTACCTACGTCCTGTCCGCAGGCTACTATGACGCCTATTACAAGAAAGCGGTCAACCTGCGCGGCGCGATCGTTGAGGCGTTCGATCGTGCCTTTGAGCAGTGCGACGTGATCCTCGCGCCGACCGCTCCCGTGACCGCATTCAAGAGCGGCTATCTCTTT
>JAFSRK010000019.1 GCA_017446165.1 Ruminococcus sp. | reverse complement strand
CGCGGATGGTTTCCTGGATCTTAGTGAGCGGAACGGTGTGCATCTCGATCGAACCCGCATAACGGCTGACGAGCTTTAACAGCTTCTCGACCTTCAGCCGCGCGCGTTCCGAGGTGTAGGGAGGGCTTTCGAAGTGTACCGCGTTGAGCTTTAGTCCGCGTTTTGCCATCATATAGGCGGCGACGGGGGAGTCGATGCCGCCGCTGATGAGAACGGTCGCAAGCCCCGATGTACCGACCGGCATGCCTCCCTGACCGCGCAGGGTACCGCAGCGGATATAGGCGCCGAAGTCGCGCACCTCAACGGTGACGGTGACGTCGGGATTCTTGACGTCCACCTTGAGATAGGGGAACCTTTCGAGTATCTTGCCGCCCACCTGTGCGGAGATCTCGGGGGATTTGTAGGGAAAGCGCTTGTCGGAGCGCTTGGATTCGACCTTGAAGGTTTTTGCGTCGCTCAGTGCATCCGCCGCATAGATCGGCGCCTTCGACAGGATATCGTCAAAGTCCTTTTCGCACACACAGGCGCGGGAGTAGGTGACGATGCCGAACACCTCGCCGATGCGTTCGCAAACGTCGTCGAGGTCGGTGTCCTCTGTCAGAGGATTGATATAGATGGTGGACTGGGCGATCTTGATCTCAAATTTGCCGAGTCCTCTAAGGCGGTATTTGATGTTTTTCAGCAGTACATCCTCGAAGGTGCGGCGGTTGAGTCCCTTGAGAACCATTTCGCCGAGCTTGATCAATACGATTTCTTTCATATCGTTTAGTTGGTAGTTAGTAGTCGGTGGTTGGTAGTTTTGGAACTTCTAACTCTAACTCTAACTCCTCGCTTTCTGTAGAGTTGTTAATCCGGATATAAGACCCGATAGCAGAGCGTCGATGTCTTCCTTGGTGTTGTATTTTGAGAAGCTGATGCGGATGGAGCTGTCGACGCGATCGTCGGAAAGTCCCATCGCCGCCAGTACATAACTCCGCTTGCCCTTGGAACACGCGCTGGACGAGGACACATAGACCCCGCTCTGCTCGAGATGGTGGAGCATGGTCTCGGAGCGGATGCCCTCGACGGAGATGTTGATGATGTAGGGGAGAGCGTCTTTGGGAGAATTGAAGCGGATGCCGTCAAGCGTTTTCAGCTTTTCGGTCGCATAGGTGTTCAGCTCGCGGATCGCCGAAAGATTTGATGGGATATCCGCTTCCCTGACCGCTTCGCCGAATGCCGCGATCAGCGGTGCGCTCTCGGTGCCGGGACGAAGCTTTCGCTGTTGTTCGCCGCCGTGAATCAGCGGGATCAGCCTTGCGCCGTCGCGGATGAACAGTGCGCCGACGCCCTTTGGTCCGTGGATCTTGTGTGCGCTGACGGTCATGAAGTCGACGCCCCATTTGACCGGTTTTAAGGGCATTTTGCAGAATGCCTGTACCGCGTCAACGTGGAAAAACGCGTTCGGGCTGAGCTTTTTGACCAGCTTCGCGATCAATTCGGTCGGCTGGACGGAGCCTGTTTCGTTGTTCACCGCCATCACGGATACGAGGATGGTTTTCTCGGTGAGCAGGGCTTGCAGTTTATCGAGGAACACCACGCCGTGATCGTCGACCGGTGCATATTGCACATCATAGCCCAGCTCCGAGAGACGTTTCGCGCTTTCGTATACCGAGGAATGCTCCACCGCGGATACGATCACGCGGTTGCCGCGGCGTTTGAGCGCTTCTGTCGCGCCGAAAAGCACGGTGTTGTTGGCTTCGGTACCGCCCGAGGTAAAGATGATGTTCTTTGGCTGTGCGCCGAGGGCGGCGGCAACATGCTCGCGCGCTTCTTCGACCGCCAGTTCGGCGTTGATCCCCAGCTTGTGCAGCGATGAGGGATTGCCGTAGCACTCGGTCATCATATAATACGCCTTGTCGGCGGCGGCTTTCGATACCGCCGTGGTGGCGCTGTTGTCGAGATAGTGAATACTCATGGTTGTTTACACACTTCTACATAATAATCCAATATATAGTTTATTATATAACTACATATAGAAGAAATCAAAATACAGTTTTGTAACCTCCTATAAATAATCTGTGAACGCCTGTACAAACTACTTTGTGAGAGATAAGCGAGGTGACTGATATGACAAATCAAAAATACGCGACAATGGTGAAGATCCGCTCGAAGGACAGCCCGATCGTCAAAAACTGTGCCAAAGCCTTTTTCATCGGCGGCACGATCTGCATGCTCGGACAGGGGATACTGGAAGTCTTTCTGGCGCTGGGGCTGGAGGAAGAACTGTCAAAGACACTTTGCTCGGTGACGCTGATCGCCCTCGGCGTGATCCTGACTGCCTTTCACCAATATGAGCGGCTCGCCAAGCACGGCGGCGCGGGAACGCTGGTACCGATCACGGGCTTTGCGAACGCGATGTCCGCGCCTGCGATTGAGTTCAAGGCGGAGGGACTTATCACGGGACTTGCCGCCAAAATGTTCATCATCGCGGGACCGGTGCTGGTCTACGGCACCTCGGCGGCGATCGTCTACGGCGTGATCTACTTCTTCGCTAAAGGGCTTTGATAATGAGGAATTAGGAATGGGGAATTAGGAATTGATTCCGATTGACCTCTCATAGTATTGCAAAAGAGGTGCTGACCGATAATATGTGTCAGCACCTCTCTTTATTGATTGACTTATCAGAGTGAGGGGACTCTTCATTCCTCATTCATCATTCCTAATTTGACAGAGATCTCTCCCGAGTTGAGCGCCTTTCTGACGCCGTTTTCCTCGACGATCAGACTGCCGCCCGTGCCGATATCAACCGCAAGGGCGGTATGCGTGCCGTCGCGGTCGGTATATAGGATCTCTCTGCCGATCACGAAGTTTAATTTCTTGTATTTTTCTAAAATAGAATTAACAGGCTGCTTTACTTCTAAATTAGAACTATAATCGCCAAATAATTCTTTCCCAGAATTATTTTGCAAAGCATCGACCATATTTGTCAGTTTGTCCGAGATCTCCGCACAGAGTCGATTTGGGTCAATATCGCCGACACTGCCTGCCGCGGCGGCGAACTCCGCAGGGAAATGCGCAGTGGTCAGGTTGATTCCGATGCCGACGATGACCGCAGTCGGATGATTTGAGGCGTCCGTTACCAGCTCGGCGAGGATACCCGCGACTTTCTTGCCGTCGATGAAGATGTCGTTCACCCATTTGACCGAGGGCTTTCGGTCGGATAACGCGGAAATCCCCTCGCACACCGCGACCGCGGCAGCACAGGTGATCATCTGGATGCTTGCCGACGCACGGCGCAGGGGATAGGCGAGGGTGAAGTACAGTCCGCTGCCCTTGGGTGAGTAGAAGTCATGACCGTGACGTCCTCTGCCGGCGGTCTGGCAGTCCGTTACATAGAGAGTGACGCCGGTGCAGTCGGCATATGCGCGGCGCTTTGCTTCGTTATTCGTTGAGTCGATCTCCTCATAAACGCAGACGTCGAGAGAATTTTTTAAAAATTTTTCAAGTTTGTTCCTTTTTAAAGCCATTTTCGGTACCTCTTCGGGCTTTATCACAGCGAAAGGCTGACATCCTGTGAAATTATTGTCAATAATGTATAAAAAGTGATCGCTGACACCTGAATAAAACATTAAACGCTGTCGGGTGTTTGTAACTTTACTGAGAACAAGAGAATTTTATTTATAATTGCGAATCAGAATTAAAAGCAAAAAATTTCAAAAAATCGGCGAAAAACCGTTGACAAATTTGACGAATTGTTTTAGAATACTACAATGTATCATTATGGGAAATATACGCCTTTGACGATCGTGAAGATTTTTCGACAAAGTATATTATCAAAGTCTTTCCGATTTGTCAATACCCAATTGAAAACAATCTTGTAACCGATCGGGGCTGTCTTACTTAAAGGGAGCTGTCGCGATGGCGGCGGAGCGATTGCAGCATTGTTTGAACGCGCCCGCGCGCGGGTGACCGTGTATATTCCCGCATTTGTGATTCGATATTTTCAGAAGGAGTGATGTGCCTAATGGTTAATGTCAAAAACGTGAAATTGGGCAACGCGGAGAGAAAGAGCTTCGGCAAAATTGAAGACGTCATCGGTATGCCGAACCTCATTGAAATCCAGAAGAAGTCCTATCAATGGTTTTTGGACGAAGGCCTCAAGGAAGTCTTCAAGGATGTTTCCGGTATCAACGATTATCAGAACAACCTTGTACTCGACTTCATCGACTACAGCCTCGACGTTGACCACCCCAACTACTCGGTAATCGAATGCAAGGAGCGCGACGCCACATATTCGGCGGCTCTGAGGGTTACCGCAAGACTCTTGAACAAGGAAACGGGAGAAATCAAGGAAAGTAACGTATACATGGGTGATTTCCCGCTCATGACCGATTCCGGTACTTTCGTCATCAACGGCGCTGAGCGTGTTATCGTCTCTCAGCTGGTTCGTTCTCCGGGCGTTTACTTCAAGATGGATCACGATAAGACCGGTAAGGAGCTGTTCTCCTCCACCGTCATCCCGAACCGCGGTGCGTGGCTCGAGTATGAAAACGATATCAACGACGTTTTCTATGTCCGTATCGATAAGAACCGCAAGCTGCCGATCACGGTATTCCTGCGTGCCTTGGGACTCGGTACCGACGCCGAGATCGTTGAGATGTTCGGCGACGACACCCGCATCAAGGCGACCTTCGAGAAGGATAACTGCAAGAACGTCGAGGAAGGCTTGTTAGAGGTCTACCGCAAGCTGCGTCCCTCGGAGCCTCCGACGATCGAATCCGCACAGACTCACATCAACAACCTCTTCTTTGACCCGAGGCGCTATGATATGTCGCGCGTCGGCAGATATAAGTATAATAAGAAGCTCAACCTCGCCGGTCGTATCACCGGCAAGACCCTCACCGCACCCGTTGCGAATCCCCGCACCGGCGAAGTCATGGCTCAGCGCGGCGACACCGTATCCAAGGAACTCGCCGCCGAGATGGACAACGCGGGCGTCAAGTACGTCTTCATCGCGGGCGAAGAGGGCAAGGAGATCAAGGTTCTCTCAAACGGCATGGTCGATATCAACGCTTATGTCGATTTTGACTGCACCGAGCTGGGCGTCAAGGAGCGCGTGAGCTTCGACGTCCTGTGTGAGATCCTCGATTCCTGCGAGACCGAGGAAGAACTCAAGCGTGAGATCGAGCGTCGTGCCGGCGAGCTGGTTCCCAACCACATCACCACCGACGATATCTTCGCTTCCGTCAACTATATGAACTGCCTTGCCGAGCATATCGGCAACACCGATGACATCGACCATCTGGGCAACAGACGTATCCGCTGCGTCGGCGAGCTGCTGCAGAACCAGTTCCGCATCGGCTTCAGCCGTCTTGAGCGTGTCATCCGTGAGCGCATGACCCTGCAGGCACAGGATCCCGAGGCGCTCTCACCCTCTTCTCTGATTAATATCCGTCCCGTGACCGCGGCGATCAAGGAATTCTTCGGTTCCTCTCCGCTGTCCCAGTTTATGGATCAGACAAACCCGCTTGCCGAGCTGACACATAAAAGACGTCTGTCAGCCCTCGGTCCCGGCGGTCTGTCCCGTGATCGCGCCGGATTCGAGGTTCGTGACGTACACTATACCCACTACGGTCGTATGTGTCCTATCGAGACCCCTGAAGGCCCGAACATCGGTCTGATCTCTTATCTCGCAACCTTTGCGAAGATCAACGAATACGGCTTCGTTGAGGCGCCCTTCCGCAAGATCGACAAGGAAAAGGGTGTCGTCACCAACGATGTTGTCTATATGACCGCCGACGTCGAGGATGAGTACATGGTCGCTCAGGCGAACGAACCTCTCGATGAGGAAGGTCACTTCATGCACGAGCGTGTCGTCGGCAGACACAAGGACGAGTTCGTTGAACACAGAGCGTTCCGCTTCGACCTGATGGATGTTTCTCCGCGAATGGTTGTTTCCGTCGCGACTGCGATGATCCCGTTCCTCGAGAATGATGACGCGAACCGTGCGCTGATGGGTTCCAACATGCAGCGACAGGCTGTTCCGCTGATGGTCACCGAATCCCCGATTGTCGGCACCGGCATGGAGTACAAGGCAGGCACCGACTCCGGCGTCTGTGTCCTCGCCGAAGATGACGGTACCGTTATGAGCGTTGACGCCGATCACATCCGCGTCCAGTACGATAACGGCAAGGTCAAGGATCACGAGGTCATCAAGTTCCTGCGCTCCAACCAGGGTACCTGTATCAACCAGATCCCCGTCGTCGAGCGCGGACAGCGCGTCAAGAAGGGCGAGGTCCTCGCTGACGGTCCCGCGACCAAGAACGGTGAGATCTCCCTTGGTAAGAACGCCCTGATCGGCTTCATGACGTGGGAAGGCTACAACTACGAGGACGCTGTCCTGATCAACGAAAAGATCGTCCGTGACGATGTTTATACATCGATCCATATCGAAGAATACGAAATCGACGCCCGTGATACCAAGCTCGGACCCGAAGAGATCACCCGCGACATCCCGAATGTCGGCGAGGACATGCTCAAGGATCTCGACGAAAACGGTATCATCCACATCGGCGCCGAGGTACACGCCGGCGATATCCTTGTCGGTAAGGTCACCCCGAAGGGCGAGACCGAACTGACCGCTGAGGAGCGCCTGCTGCGCGCCATCTTCGGCGAGAAGGCGAGAGAGGTCAGAGATACCTCCCTGCGTGTGCCTCACGGTGAGAGCGGCATCGTTGTCGACGTCAAGGTCTTCACCCGCGAGGACTCCCGCGACGAGCTGCAGCCCGGCGTCAACAAGGTCGTCCGCTGCTATCTGGCTCAGAAGCGCAAGATCTCTGTCGGCGATAAGATGGCGGGTCGTCATGGTAACAAGGGTGTCGTTTCCCGCATCCTGCCGGTCGAGGATATGCCCTTCCTGCCCGACGGTACTCCGCTGGATATCGTTCTGAATCCTCTGGGCGTACCTTCCCGTATGAACATCGGACAGGTTCTCGAGGTTCACCTCGGCTATGCCGCCAAGGCGCTCGGCTGGAAGATCATGACCCCTGTCTTTGACGGCGCTCATGAGCAGGATATCTTCGAGCTGTTCGAAAATATCAGAGATAAAGACGATTACCCCGACAAGCGCGAGAATACCGGCATCGACTTCGGCGAGTGCTTCCGTCTGAACGGTATCTCGATGGAGGGTAAGACCAAGCTGCGCGACGGTCGTACCGGCGAATGGTTTGATAACCCCGTCACTGTCGGTTACATGTACTACCTCAAGCTGCATCACCTTGTTGACGATAAGATCCACGCGCGTTCCACCGGTCCTTACTCGCTGGTTACCCAGCAGCCTCTGGGCGGTAAAGCTCAGTTCGGCGGACAGCGTTTCGGTGAGATGGAAGTTTGGGCGCTCGAGGCTTACGGCGCGGCGTACACCCTGCAGGAGATCCTGACGGTCAAGTCCGACGACGTTGTCGGTCGTGTCAAGACCTATGAATCTATCGTCAAGGGTCAGAACATCCCGACTCCGGGCATCCCCGAGTCGTTCAAGGTTCTCATCAAGGAACAGCAGTCGTTGTCGCTCGACGTCCGCGTTCTCAATGACCAGGGCGAAGAGATCGACCTCAAGCAGCACTTTGAAGAGGACGATGATATCGTTGTTGCTTCCGATGATGAAGAGCCGACCCTCGAGGAAGATCAGGTCATGACCACCATGGACGGCTTCCTGCTTGACGAGGATCAGGATGAAGAAGGCAACATGTTTGACGAGTCGTCGATTTTCGAGGATCAGGATGATATGCTCGATTATGACGACTACGGTTCAGATGAAATATAAAGGAGGGGCTTGAAAATGATGGATAACAACGTTTTTGATTCAATTAAAATCGGTCTTGCTTCTCCCGACCAGATCAGAGAATGGTCTTACGGCGAGGTAAAGAAGCCTGAGACGATCAACTACAGAACCCTCAAGCCTGAGCGCGACGGACTTTTCTGCGAGCGGATTTTCGGACCGACCAAGGACTGGGAGTGCCACTGCGGAAAGTACAAGAGAATCCGCTTCAAGGGCAAGATCTGCGACCGCTGCGGCGTTGAGGTCACCCGCGCCAAGGTACGCCGCGAGCGCATGGGTCATATCGAGCTTGCTGCTCCGGTATCCCATATTTGGTACTTCAAGGGTATCCCGTCCCGCATCTCCCTGATGCTCGACATCTCCCCGAGAATGCTTGAGAAGGTGCTGTACTTCTCCTCCTACATCGTCACCGATCCCGGTGACGCGAGAGAGCTGACCAAGATGCAGTTCCTCACCGAGCAGGAGTACCGCGATATGCGCGAGAAGTATGAGGACGATTTCCAGGCAGCGATGGGCGCTGAGGCGATCCGTGATCTGCTCGCCGAGATCGACCTTGAAGCTCTCTCTGCTGAGATCAAGGAAGAGCTTGACGTCTGCACCACCACCCAGAAGCGCGCAAGACTTTCCAAGAGACTCGAGGTCGTCGAGGCGTTCCGCCTTTCCGGCAACCGTCCCGAGTGGATGATCCTTGAGGCTCTGCCGGTCATCCCTCCGGATATCCGCCCGATGGTACAGCTCGACGGCGGTCGTTTCGCGACCTCCGACCTGAACGATCTGTATCGCCGCGTTATCAACAGAAATAACCGTCTGAAGAGACTCCTTGAGCTGGAGGCTCCGGACATCATCATCAGAAATGAGAAGAGAATGCTGCAGGAGGCTGTCGACGCGCTGATCGATAACGGCAGACGCGGCCGTCCTGTCACCGGCCCTTCGAACCGTTCGCTGAAATCGCTCTCCGATATGCTCAAGGGTAAGCAGGGTCGTTTCAGACAGAACCTTCTCGGTAAGCGTGTCGACTATTCCGGTCGTTCGGTTATCGTTGTCGGTCCCGAGCTGAAAATGTACCAGTGCGGTCTGCCCAAGGAGATGGCACTCGAGCTGTTCAAGCCGTTCGTCATGAAACGTCTGGTCGAGACCAAGGTTTCTCAGAATATCAAGGCAGCCCGCAAGGCGGTCGAGAGAGCGAAGCCCGAGGTCTGGGATGCGCTCGAGGTCGTCATCAAGGGGCATCCGGTTCTTCTGAACCGTGCGCCTACACTGCACCGTCTGGGCATCCAGGCATTCGAGCCGGTTCTCGTCGAGGGCAGAGCGCTGAAGCTTCATCCGCTGGTATGTACCGCGTACAACGCGGACTTCGACGGCGACCAGATGGCGGTCCACGTTCCGCTTTCCGCTGAGGCTCAGGCTGAGGCACGCTTCCTTATGCTGGCGGCGGGCAACCTTTTGAAGCCCTCCGACGGTAAGCCTGTTGTCGTTCCGACCCAGGATATGGTACTCGGTTCCTACTATCTGACGCTCGATAAGGACGGAGAACCCGGTGAGGGCAAGGTCTTCCGCGACGTTGACGAGGCGCTCATGGCGTACCAGACCGGTGTGGTCACCCTCCACTCCAAGATCAAGGTTCGCCGCGAGCTTGAGGTCGACGGTGAGGTGAAACGCGGTATCATCGACACCTCCGTCGGTAAGATCATCTTCAACCGTGCGATCCCTCAGGATCTGGGTTTTGTTGACAGATCCAAGGAAGAGAACCTCTTCAAGTTCGAGGTCGACTTCCTCGTCGGCAAGAAGCAGCTCGGTAAGATCATCGACGCCTGTATCAGAGTACACGGCACCGAGGTCACTGCTGTCGTTCTGGACGACGTCAAGGCACAGGGCTATAAATACTCCACCCGCGGTGCGATCACCGTAGCGGTATGCGACGCGAAGATCCCGCCTGAGAAGAAGGAGATCATCGCGAAGGCAGAGGCTGACGTTGACGTGATCCGCGAGGAATTCAATATGGGTCTGCGTTCCGACCAGGAGAGATACGAGAAGGTACTTTCTATCTGGGAGAAGGCGACCGATGAGGTCACTGCAAAGCTGCAGGATAACCTCGACAGATACAACCCGATCTACATGATGGCTGATTCCGGCGCGCGTGGTTCCATGAGCCAGATCCGTCAGCTCGCAGGTATGCGCGGACTGATCGCAAACACCTCCGGTAAGACCATCGAGATCCCGATCCGTGCGAACTACCGTGAAGGTCTGAACATCTTGGAGTACTTCATCTCCTCCCGTGGTGCGCGTAAAGGTCTTGCCGATACCGCGCTGAGAACGGCTGACTCGGGTTACCTGACCCGCCGTCTGGTCGATGTTTCTCAGGAGGTCATCATCCGTGAGGATGACTGTCACTCCACCGAAGGCCTCGAGGTCTTTGATATCAAGGCAGGCAAGCAGGTCATCGAAGAGATGCACGAGCGTCTGCTCGGACGTTATCTGGTCCATGACTTCTGCGATGAGAACGGCAACGTCCTTGTTTCCAAGGATACGCTCATGGGTAACCATGAGGCTGACATCATCGTCAACTCCGGCGTCGAGAGCATCGAGATCCGTTCCATCCTCGGCTGTCATTCAAAGCACGGCGTCTGCAAGAAGTGCTACGGCGCCAACCTTGCGAACGGTCAGCCTGTTACCGTCGGTGAGGCGGTCGGTATCATCGCTGCCCAGTCCATCGGTGAACCCGGTACACAGCTGACGATGCGTACCTTCCATACCGGCGGTGTCGCATCCGCTGAGGATATCACACAGGGTCTGCCCCGTGTCGAGGAACTCTTCGAGGTGCGTAAGCCGAAGAATCTCGCGATCATCTCCGAGATCGACGGTGAGGTTCGTTTCGATGAGATCAAGAACAGCCGTCACGCGATCGTATTCAATAAAGAGACCGGCGACGAGAAATCCTATCTGATCCCCTTCGGCTTCCGCGTAGCTGTCGAAGAAGGTCAGCAGATCAAGAAAGGCGACAAGATCACCGACGGCGCTGTCAACCCGCACGATATCCTCGATATCATGGGCGCCCAGGCGGTTCAGGATTACCTGATCAGCGAGGTACAGAGTACCTACCGTCTGCAGGGTGTTGATATCAACGATAAGCACATCGAGGTCATTGTTCGCCAGATGCTCAAGAAGGTCAAGGTAGAGGATCCCGGTTCGACCGACTTCATGCCCGGCCAGATGTACAACCGCAACGACGTCCTCTTTGCCAACAAGCAGATTAAAGAGCGCATCGCCAACGGTGAAGAAGGTCTCGCCGAAGCCACATGGACCCAGCAACTGCTCGGTATCACCAAGGCTTCGCTCGCGACCGACAGCTTCCTGTCCGCAGCATCCTTCCAGGAGACCACCCGTGTTCTGACCGATGCCGCAATCAAGGGCAAGGTCGATCCGCTGGTAGGTCTGAAGGAGAACGTCCTGATCGGTAAGCTGGTTCCGGCAGGTACCGGTATGGCAAAATATAACAACATTGAGCTGGAGGAGAATTTCATCCCCACTGCTCCCGTAGCTCCTGTCGAGGAGTAATACGGTAATCATTCCTGATAAGGGGCTGTCGCACTAAGAAACGCGATAGCCCCTTTTAGTGTCATTCTGAGCTCGTCGAAGAATCTTACAGTGCAATCTATCCAAACTTCATTACACCTTTCATGTGTAATCTAACGGAAAAGTATGCACTTTCAGATTCTTCACCGGACACGCGTGTCCGTTCAGAATGACATTTTTTGTTTTGCGACAGCCCCTTGTATTT
>JAFSRK010000155.1 GCA_017446165.1 Ruminococcus sp. | reverse complement strand
CATGCTCACGATCCTCGCCGAAGAGGGCGAGGAAGCGGCGTTCCGCTATACGAGAAAGCTGTTGAAGGAAGAGAAGAAAGGAAGATCGTAGGGACGAGCATTGCTCGTCCGCGGACGGCGAATCGCCGTCCCTACAGATTCAGGTGACCATATGACACAGGAAATCAGCGATTTATCGAAAAAACAGCTCGCGATGGAGGTCAACCGCGTCGCGCTAAAGATGAAGACCGTCTACCACGGCGACGAGGTGAAGATCCAGCACTTCGTGCGCGTCTACACGCTCGCGAAAACCATCGGCGAGCTTGAGAAGCTCCCCGAGGAGGAGCAGGAAAATCTGGAGCTTGCGGCAGTTGTCCACGACGTCGAGGGCGAGGACCGCATCCCCACCGTCCGCGACATCCTGACCGGGTGCGGCGTCGAGCCGGATACCGCGATGCGCGTGTGCCACATCGTCGAGAACATGGACAACTATGAGCATATCGCCAGTCTTGACCACCAGATCTTCGTCGAGGCTCGTTCGATCGTGCGCTTCAAGGAGCAGAACACGCCCGCCGACGAGATCGTGAAATTCGCCGAGGAACGCTTCATCACCAACTACGGCAAGATGTTCCTCAAGCGCGCCTTCGACGTATGAGCGGCATGAACCGTTACCGCTCCCTCAACGATCACAATCAAAAGAAATTCGGCAAAAAGGTCTACAAGCTCTCGCTGAGCGCGGGACTGAGCTGTCCGAACCGCGACGGCGCCTGCGGAGATCGCGGGTGCATCTTTTGCAGTCGCGGCGGCTCGGGCGAGTTCGCGTCCTGCTCGGAGCTGTCCATCCCCGAGCAGCTCGAACAGGCAAAGCGGCGCGTACAGTCCAAGACCCGCGACAACGCCTATATCGCCTACTTTCAGCCGTTTTCGAACACCTACGGCGATCCCGCGTACCTTCGCAGGATCTACACCGAGGCCATCGCGCCCGAATTCATCCTCGGGCTGAACATTGCGACGCGCCCCGACTGTCTGCCCGACGACGTCCTCGATCTCCTGTCAGAGATCAACGCGGTCAAGCCCGTGACCGTCGAGCTGGGACTCCAGACCATCCATCCCGCCACCGCCGCATACATCCGCCGCGGGTATGAGCTGTCCGTCTATGACGAGGCGGTCAGAAAACTGCACGAGCGCGGCATCGAGGTCGTCACCCACATCATCCTCGGTCTGCCCGGTGAAACGCCCGAGATGATGCTCGACACGGTTCGCTGTGTCGGAGCGGTCACGGACGGCGTCAAGCTGCAGCTCCTGCACGTTCTCAGCGACACCGACCTCGCCGATGACTACGCCGCGGGCAAGTTCGAGGTGCTTTCGCTTGATTCATACACCGACATCCTCTGCCGAGCGATCGAAGTCCTGCCCGGGCATGTCGTCATCCACCGACTGACCGGCGACGGCGACAAGCGCAGCCTGATCGCCCCGCTGTGGAGCGCCGACAAGAAGCGCGTCCTCAACCATATCAAAAAAGCCCTGGATGACCGAAACGTCATCCAAGGCAGCAAAGCAGATACACATTCGTAAAATTCCATACAGATAGAAGCAGCCGTCCGAATAATCGGGCGGCTGTTGCTTTCATTATTCTTCATCCGCTTTGACTTCCACGCTCTCGCGGCGGGCGATGATATCCTCATAGAGATGCTCGACCGTGCTGATGAACACCTCTTTGCTGAATGCGCGGGACTTTCTCAGCGACTCCTGCCCCATGCGCTCGGCAAGCTCATGATCGTTCAGTATCGTCATGATATGTTCAACATAGCCCGCTTCATCGGTGTAGGTGAAGCCGTTCTCGCCCTCGGCGATGATGTTGATCAGGCACTTGTCCTCGCGGCACACCAGCGGCAGACGGTTCGCGAGCGCCTCGACATAGGTCAGCCCCTGGGTCTCAAAGGTCGACGCGCTGACAAAGATATCGCCGAGCTGATAGTATTTGAACACTTCCTCGGCGGGGATCATTCCGGTGAATTTCACATTATCGGAAAGCTTGCGCTTTTCGACCTTCTCACGCAGGTTGTCGAGGTGAGGTCCTCCGCCGACGATCAGCAGGGTGATCGCGGGATCCCTTTTCAGCAGGGCGGGCATATAGTCGATCAGCTCGTCGATATTCTTCTCGCGGCTGATGCGCGAAACGCTGACCAGCACCCTGCCGTTATTCTCCACGCCGTATCGGGAGAGCAGGTTCGCCTTATCCTCGGTCATGCGCGGATGGTTTTGAAGTTCGATGCCCGTGGGGATCACCACGACGGGACATTTGACCTTGTATTCTTCGACCAGCTCCCGGATCTTCTCTGAGGGGACGATCAAGGTGTCGGCGTTGCCGTAGACGATGCGCTCAAAGCTCATGATGATGCCGCGCGCAAGGGTCGCGTTGATCTTCTGCGATTTGAAGTACTCCTCATAGTTGGTGTGCGAGGTCATGACGTAGGGGATGCCGCACTGCCGCACGACCTTCATCGCGAGCAGCTTCGCCGAGAACTCGGTCTGGATGTGGGCGATGTCGGGATGCCATTTGACCAGCTCCTCGAGGTACTCCTCCTTGAGCGTCACGGTAACGCGCATATCGGGATAGATGAGCGCGTCGACAGAGGCGGCGAAATAATCGTCGCCGTCCTTGTACGACTTCATCGTTTCGGAGAGCGCAAGCACCTTGACCTCGTGACCCGCTTCTCTGAGACCTTGTACGAGAAGGTTCACGGAGTTCGAAACGCCGTTGATTTGTTTGTAGGAGTCTGATGCAATGAGTATTTTCAAGTTAGTTCCCTCTGATGATTCAAGCGAAGCAGTGTCCTTCACTGTTCCCTGTTATCTGTTCTATGTTATTTGTCACGCGAGCTTGAGGTCGCCGTCCTTCACCCAGCCGAGCTTTCTCAGCAGGGCGTTGATCAGAAGCGAGATGACCGCAGGCAGGACAACCGCGATCAGCACAAGCCCGATCCAGTCCATCGCGGTGGGAGTGATCGCCGCAACGCCCTCAGGCGGGGTGAACCAGCCCGTGATCACGCCGATGGGACCGCACATGCCGCAGGTACCCATGCCGGCATTGACCGCCGCGCCGTTCATCTGCAGGCGGAACACACAGGTCGCGATCGGACCGGTGATCGCCGAAGCGACGGTGGGCGCGATCCACACGCGCGGATTCTTCATGATGTTCGGCATCTGGAGCATCGAGGTACCCAGTCCCTGACTGACCAAGCCGCCCCAGCGGTTCTCGCGGAACGAGATGACCGCAAAGCCGACCATCTGAGCGCAGCAGCCGGCGACCGCCGCGCCGCCCGCAAGTCCCGTCAGTCCCAGCGCGGCACAGATCGCCGCCGAGGAGATCGGGAGAGTCAGCGCGATACCGACCAGAACGGATACCGTTACGCCCATCAGGAAGGGCTGGAGGTCGGTCGCGGATTTGATCAGCGAGCCGAACGCGTTCGCCGCGTCGCCGATGGGCTTCGCAATCAGTGCGGAAAGTCCCACGCCGACCAAAATCGTCACCGCAGGGGTCACGAGGATATCGATCTTCGTTTCCTTCGAGACCATCTTGCCGAACTCCGCCGCGATGATCGCGATCACGAGGACAGCCAGGGGACCGCCCGCACCGCCGATGGTATTCGCCGCATAACCGACCGTCGCCAAGGAAAACAGAACCATGGGATCCGCTTTCAGCGCGTAGCCGATTGCCACCGCCATCGCAACGCCCGACACATCCTTGGTGTAGCCGCCGATCTGTGAGAACAGCTCAAAGCCCGTGAGATTGCCGATCGTGCCGATGATCGTGCCGATCAACAGCGAACAGAACAGACCCTGTGCCATCGCGCCGAGGGCGTCGATGCCGTAGCGCTTGAAGCTGATCTCGATATTTTTGCGTTTCAAAAACGCCTTGAATTTTGCCAAAATAATCACCTGATTCCATGATGCTGTTTGGGTTTTCGCTTGAAAAAAGTATACAAAAACGCTGCGCGTTTGTCAATTGACTGCGGTCAAAGTCCTTGATTTGTACAACTCACCGCCGCTCTATGGATAATTTTTCGGCAAAAATGAAGGCTGTCACCATGATGATGACAGCCACAATTTTTATACTCGTCCGACGCTCGAGGTCGCGATCACATCCACGCCGGTATCGGCGACGTTTCGGATCAGCACCTCGCCGATGATGACGGGGGCTTCGACCGACGCGCGGTTGATATCCGCCATCACGTCCGAGATCTTGCTCTTCGGGATATCCTCGGCGGTCTTGCACGACACGCGCTCTTTCTTGCCCTGTGTGACCTTCACGGTCGAGGTGACGATGCGGCGCGGATTCGTGACCTCCTTCTCGGCATACGCCTTGCCGCGCGGGCAGGTATAGCCGCTGACAGAGACGATCTTCTCGCCGTCCAGCTCGACCGTCATCTGACAGCCCATCGGGCATCCGATGCATATGAGTTCTCTTGTTTCCATACTAACCTCCGTCATTCGCTCTCGATCTTCACCGTGATGGTGTTCAGCGCGGGGTACTGAGCGAGCTGTTTCTTCTGTAATACGACCTGCTCCATCTCGCCGGGCGCCATGATGCGCTTTTTGCGGTGCTGGACGCGCTCGTCGTCAAAGTACACGCTCACGAACGAATCCTTGTACACATCGCCCACGCGGAATCTCACGACGAGGTTGTCGTCCATGCGCTCGGGGCTGAGCGTCACCGGCACGGTGTAGCGCACGCCGCTCTCGGCTTTCAGGGCGATCGTCCTGCCGGTATCCTCGGCGATCTGACCGCTGACGAACTTCGCGGCGGTCTCGCCCGCCTTCTTCGCTTCCTCGGACACATAGTCGACGAGGTCGTGTACATGCAGAACGTTGCCGCAGGCAAACACACCCGGGATGCTGGTCTCAAGGCTCTCGTTGACCTTGGGACCTCCCGTGACGGGAGACAG
This sequence comes from Ruminococcus sp., assembly GCA_017446165.1. Taxonomy (GTDB): domain Bacteria; phylum Bacillota; class Clostridia; order Oscillospirales; family Acutalibacteraceae; genus Ruminococcoides. Next base: position 2,246 of record JAFSRK010000155.1, on the reverse strand, counting down.
CTCCACACCCGCCGAGGTACTCAGCTCGTTCTCGGGGATCAGTCCGCAGGAGAGCAGCAGAGTGTCGCAGGTATAGCGTTCCTCTGTTCCCCTGATAGGACGGCGGTTCTCGTCGACCTCGGCGATGGTCACCGCCGTGATATGCTCCTTGCCCTCGATGTCCACCACCGTGTGGCTGAGTCTCAGCGGGATGCCGAAGTCATCGAGGCACTGGACGATGTTGCGCTTGAGTCCGCCCGAATAGGGCATCAGCTCGGCGACGAGCTTGACCTTTGCGCCCTCGAGGGTCATTCTGCGCGCCATGATCAGACCGATATCGCCCGAGCCGAGGATGACGACCTCTTTGCCGGGCATATAGCCCTCGATGTTCACGAGACGCTGTGCCGTACCCGCCGAGAAGATACCCGCGGGGCGATAGCCCGGGATATTCAGCGCGCCGCGCGGACGCTCGCGACAGCCCATCGCGAGGATGACTGCCTTCGCCTGTATCCGGAACATACCGTCGTCACGGTTCATGGCGGTCACGACCCTGTCGGGAGAGATATCCATGACCATGGTGTTCAGCTTGTGTTCGATTTTCAAATCCATCGCCTGACGGATATAGCGGTCGGCGTACTCGGGACCGGTCAGCTCCTCCTTGAAGGTATGCAGACCAAAGCCGTTGTGGATGCACTGGTTGAGGATGCCGCCGAGTTCGCTGTCGCGCTCGAGGATCAGCACGCTGTCACAGCCGCTGTTCTTCGCGGCAACCGCCGCCGAGAGACCCGCGGGACCTCCGCCGACGATCACGATATCATAGTTCATCATGCCTTGTCACCGTCCTTTGTGCGGCAGATCACGATGTGAGAGTCGCCGCCGCTCTTGGTCACATCCTCCATCTTCATCCCAAGCTCACGCACGAGGATGTCCATTACCTTCGGACTGCAGAAGCCGCCCTGACATCTGCCCATGCCCGCGCGCACACGGCGCTTGACGCCGTCGAGGGAACGCGCGCCGAGAGGACGGCGGATCGCGTCGAGGATCTCGCCCTCGGTGACGGATTCACAGCGGCAGATGATCGTGCCGTAGGCAGGCTCTTTCCTGATCAGCTCGTTTCGTTCCTCGAGGCTGAGCTTCGAGGGATTCAATATATCCTTGCGCGTCGCGATGAAATCGGGCTTCTCGCTCAGCGACAGCTTTTCTTTAATCAGGCTCGCGGTATATTCACCGATGGCGGGGCTTGCCGACAGTCCGGGAGACTGGATGCCCGCACAGTTGTAGAAGCCCTCGGCGTCCTCGGCTTCACCGAGGACAAAGTCATGACCATCCTCGACGGCGCGGAGTCCCGCAAACGAGGTGATGACCTGTCGGATCGGGAGATTCTTGATGCTGATCGCGGATTTCGCCGTGATGTCGGCGATCGCGTCGGCAGTAGTGGCGGTGCTTTCCTTGTCGTCGATGTCGACGGCGGACGGTCCGATGAGGGTGTTGCCGTGGACGGTGGGCGTCACCAGAACGCCCTTGCCGAGCTTCGTGGGCAGCTGGAACACGGTGTGTTTGACATAGCCCTCGACGCTTCGGTCGAGCAGGATATAGTCGCCGCGTCGCGGGGTGATGCGCAGTTTTCTGCCGCTGACCATATTGTTGATCTCATCGGCATGCACACCAGCCGCGTTGACGATGACCTTTGCTTCATAGACGCCGTCGTCGGTCGTGACGGTATAGCCGCCGTCGGTTTTCTCAACGCTCACGGCAGCGGTATCCAGCTTGAATTCCACGCCGTTGACACAGGCGTTCTCGGCGAGCGCCATCGTCAGCTTGAACGGACAGATGATGCCCGCAGACGGTGCGAGCAGCGCCGCTGCAACGCCGTCGGCGATATGCGGCTCGACCTCGAGCAGCTCGTCACGGCTGAGGATCCGCAGTCCCTCGACGCCGTTTTTCTCGCCGCGCACCTTCAAGGCTTCGAGCGCGGGGATATCCGCTTCGTCGGTACAAACGGTCAGCGAGCCGATCCGCTTGAACGGGATATCCAGATCGCGGCAGAGGTCGCCCATCATGGCGTTGCCGCGCACGTTGAACTTCGCCTTCAGCGTGCCGTTCTCCGCGTCGTATCCCGAGTGGATGATCGCGCTGTTCGCCTTGGACGTACCGGCGCAGACATCCTCGTTCTTTTCTATCACAAGTATCTGTGCATCATATTTACTTAACGCGCGGGCAACCGCACAACCTATCACACCGGCGCCGATAATAATCACATCATACAT
>JAFSRK010000002.1 GCA_017446165.1 Ruminococcus sp. | reverse complement strand
GATTGCGCGCCTTGATAGCGGCTTTGTAGTGGATACCGGCTAATTCATCGGGTATGATGATGTCATCGTACATCGCGGAGTAATAATCCCTGTCAGTGTTGATGTCATTGGTAAAGTATGGCTTGACGCAAATCAGCTTGATATGCGAATAGGTTTTCTTTGCCTTTCGGACGGCGGAAGAAAACAGACTGTCAAACTCACCCATCGCACCGGTGTAGAATATCTCACAGCCGTTCTTAATTGCTTCGAGAACGGCTTCTTCAATTTGTCCTCTGATATTCTCAAATACTTCCCTGTGACCGAACCCGCAGCACGCTTTCATTTCTCTCCAAAATTAAAAAAGCGCAGCCGCCGGAGCGACCGCGCCGAAAAACACTAAGCTCCGTTTCTGCTACAAAACTATAACGTGTCTATCATATTGCTATTCAAGAATCCCGTTTGAGCCTGTGTTTTTTCACAGCTATTATAGGATTTTGAACAGCAAATAAAGAGGGAAAAGAATTACACTAATCCCAGTATAAGATAGACAATATTCAATTATAGTTTTGTAGCATATTCATCATATCACATTCCAGACAGAAAAGCAACATGCGAATCAATCATCATCCTTTCATCGATAATACGCCCTGAGATTTTACATAATCATTATCACCGTGTCTAATGTGCTGATGCTCCTTCTCGCCGAAGCGACTGCATATCCTGCGGCATTGCTGTTCGCAAGCTACGACAAAGATTTGTTTGACCTGACGATACAGGCGATCATGCTGTATTCCTTCGCTTATCTCTTCATCGGCTATAATACCTTCTCCTCGGCGTTCTTTACAGGGCTGAACAACGGTCGAGTATCGGCGGCGATCTCGTTCCTGCGTACCGTCGGCTTTGAGATCAGCTCGCTGATCCTCCTGCCTTTGATTTTCGGCAGAGACGCCATCTGGCTTTCGGCAGCGACGGCTGAGTTTATCACACTGATCGTTTCCATCATTTTCATCGTTGCAAACAAGAAGAAATATCTCTATCAATGATGACTATATGTTGTTGCAACAACATACAAGCTGTTGAATCTATAGTAGAATAAGAGCATAGAAAGCGAGGGATCATGATGAAATATCTGGATCTGACAAAAACCGTTTATGAACTGACAAAGGAATACCCCGAGCTGATCGAGATCATGGCGCAGCTTGGATTTAAGGAGATCACGAAAAAGGCGATGCTGAACTCCGTCGGGAAGCTGACGACCATCCCTAAGGGAGCGAAGATGAAGGGCATCCCGATGGAGAAGATCGTATCCGTCCTCAGAGAAAACGGCTTTGAGGTAGATTTTGAGATCGATGAAGCCCAGACAGTGAAGGCTGAGGATAAGCCTGTCGTTTCCGATAAAGATGTGCGCAGAGAAAAGTTAAAAGACTATCTGAAACGGCTCAACAGCGGCGAGGATTTGGACGCCGTCCGCGCCGATTTCGTGAGGAATTTCAGCGACGTCGACGCCTCCGAGATCATGGAAGCCGAGCAAGAGCTGCTCAGAGAAGGCACACCCTTAGAGGATGTGCAGAAGCTCTGCGACGTTCACTCGGCGCTGTTCCACGGCGCGACCCGCGAGGAGCAGATCGCCAATGCCGAGAAAGCTGTCGAAGAATCCCTGCAGCAGCAAAGGATACAGGAAGAACTGAAAAAGCGCGATTCCTATCCGGAGAAGGATTACATCGATAAGAACGCGCGTGCGGCGGCTCTGGCTCAGATCATCGGTCATCCGCTCCATACCTTCACCAAAGAGAACGATACGCTGACCGCGTTGCTCGCACAGGCGCGCGACAGCAAGGATATCAGCCTGATACGCGACATCAGCATCCACTACGCCAAGAAAGGCGACCTGCTCTATCCTCTGTTGAAGGTGAAGTATGGCGTATCGGGTCCGTCTGATGTTATGTGGACAGTTGACGATGAGATCCGCGACGAGATCTCCGCACTTGCTAAGGAAGAACTCCACAGCGACGAGTGGCACGAGCGCTTTGAAAATGTGCTCAATCGCGCCGAGGAAATGATCTATAAAGAACAGAACATTCTGTTCCCGATCTGCGCGGTCAACTTCACGGAGAATGAGTGGAAGGGCATTTATCGGGATGCGAAAGACTACAACGCTTGCTTCGGCGTAGACGGCGAAACATGGGCTGAAGCTGAAACCGTTACCGAGAGTAAGGCACTATATGAAGGCGAGATCGTCATGCCCGGCGGTCATATGACGCTCGAACAGCTCACCGCTCTGCTCAACACTCTGCCGATCGAGATCACCTTTGTCGACGCGGACAACATCAACCGTTACTTCAACGAGGGACCTAAGGTATTCAAGCGCCCGAATATGGCAATCGACCGCGAGGTGTTCTCCTGCCATCCGCCGAAGATCGAACCGATGGTGCGTTCGATCATCGAGGATTTCAGAAACGGCGTGCGCGACAGCGTACCTGTATGGATGGATAAGGGCGGCAAGTGCTTCCTTGTTACCTATATGGCGGTACGCGACAAAGACAAGAACTATCTCGGCACCGTCGAGGTCGTGCAGAATATGGAGTTTGCAAAAGATCATTTTACAGAGCAATAGACCATTAAGAAAACGGATGTCATCGCAGCATCCGTTTTTCTTCGATCCATTTTTGTAATAAAATTGCATGGTTGCAATCTTTATCCCTTGCGGCATAGAGCAGCGAAATATTATCTGCTCGCAGCTTCTCTTCGATCATCTTTAGAAATCCCTCTGCAAAGGGGTTGTCGTCAAGCTCTGCTTTGTATAGAAAAGAGAACTCTTCAAATTTCTCTGCGGAGTGCCCGAACCATTTTCTCAGCTCTGTTGATGGTGCAATATCCTTTGCCCATAGATTAATATTGGCGGTTTCCTTCTTCACTCCTCGCGGCCACAGGCGGTCTACCAAAATCCGATAACCGTCTGAATGATCCGAAGCTTCATAGATTCGTTTACAGATGATTTTATTCATAATTATCCTCGCGTTGTAACAGCTTAAACTCGTTTTTGCGGTACTGTATCAGTCCGTCCTTCTGCATTTTTGACAGCTCGTTCGAGAGCGCGCTGCGCTCCACGCCGAGATAGTCGGCGAGTTGCTGACGCGAGAACGGAACGGTGAATGATGCACTGCCGTTTTCGATCGCAAGCTGAGAGAAATAGGACAGCAGTCGAACACGCGTGGATTTTGACGCGGTGTGCATCATCCTTGACGAAAGGTTCAGGTTCTTCATCGCAGAGATACGAAGAAGATTATGGATCAGACGCTGATGAAAGGAACAGCCGCTTTGGCATACGGTGAGCAGCTTTTCCATATTCAGGAATAAGATCGCACAGTCCTCGGCGGCGACAACATCGACTAACAGCTCCTTGCCAGGCACAGCGGCGTAAGTCTCGGCAAAGATCTGCCCCGGTTCGATATGCCCGAAGATGTTCGAGTTACCCCAATAGAAGTTAACGACGATATTGACGCTGCCCGTCTCAACCAGACCGATCTCGCTGATGCTGTCGCCGGCGCGGTAGATGATTTCGTCCTTTTGATACTTCCTCTCATACGCGTTAAGACAGGACAGCACCGTCCTGATCTCGTCCTCCTTGATCCCACGAAAGAGATTGGTGTTAGATAAAAACAGATAATTCATAAATAATCCTCTTTTGTTGTTGAAACAACATACTTGTTGACTTGATTATAGTATAATACAGTCAGAAAATCAAGAAGGAGTGTTACATATGGCAACGATCAATGAAAAAACTTTAGTTGGAGAAATCGTCAGAGCTTATCCCGAAGCAATCGAGGTATTGCTGTCAAAGGGGATGCACTGTCTCGGCTGTCCCGCATCACAGGCAGAGAGCATCGCGGACGCGTGTATGGTACACGGACTGGACCCCGATGAGGTCATCGAAGCGGTCAACGCGAAGATCGAAAACGTGAGGGCATAAGCATGAGTCTATTTCTGGGATCGATCCACTATTGGCTGTACGGCAAGATCAGCAATCAGGAGGAACTGACGAAGCGGATCGCCGCATATGCACAGCAGGAGAATCTGATTGACAGCAGTACAGAATATGTAAGAGAGCTTTCTCCGCTGGAGGAGGTCATCGACGAGGGCAATATCCACGGCTGGCTGCAAGCCTATATCGCCGACGCGGAAATGCGTTATGCCGATCTGGTCACGCAGATCCTCGCAAATGACGAGGATTGCATGGATGCGTTACAGCAAATTGCCTATCGTTTCGGTGAGAAACACGCGCTTGATGGGAACATCGACGCACAGGGATCGTATGAAGCCTTTGAAAACTTCTTCCCCAGCGGTATGCCGTGCGATAGAGTCAATGCTGTCACAGCACAGGATGAATCCTCGATCAGTTGGGAGCAGACGCGGGATATCCATGCTGTTCACTGGACAGAGAACGCCGAGCCATACTATCTGCTCAAGAAAAGCGTGATGGACGGCATGCTGAGCAAAACAGATTTAGAACTTAAAATGCCTGATATCAACCATTATACGATCAATAAGAAGTGATGAAATGAACGAGAAAACAGGAACGGTATTCCGTATCGCAGAGGATAATCAGCCGATAACAGGCTGTACGATCTCAAAAGCTGTCTATGACAACGGCGAGGACTATATCTCCTATTTCTCACTCGCCGAGAATACTGACATCAGCGCAGAGATCTACGGTTATCACAAGCTGATCCTGCTCCACGAGGGCAGCATGGAGGTCTATACCGACAAGGATGTTTGGAACCTTAAAGAGGGCGATTGTATCCTGACGCCCACCGACACTCCCGTCGGCATGAGAACCAACACCAAAGCGATCTATACAGAAATATC